>JAKLIM010000301.1 GCA_022709605.1 Bacteroidota bacterium
CTTCAATTGTATTATATTTTCAATGATGATGCTTTTACTAAAAAGCTAAATATGAGCAATTTGAAAGTGTATGTTTCGGGTTTGAATTTATTTACCCTGTCGGGTTTGCCAAAAGCGCTGGGTGTTGATCCCGAAATAAGCAGTGGCACTTCGGGTTATCCCCTGGTTCGGGTGGTAACGTTGGGTGTAAACATGAATTTTTAAAAATTTGAATTTAAATGAAAAAAATGAGCCTGATAATATTGGCGGTTGTGATGTTGAGCGCTTGCCTGAAGCTCGATTTTGAACCGATTGATGCCTATTCGCCGGCTACGTTTTTCACCTCGCGCGAAGCTGCCATTTCAAATTTGGCGTCGGTGTATCAAAGTACCCAAATGAGCGGTTTCTTTGACGATGGAAATGCCATGTTGATGGATGATATTACCGACAATGCGTACTGTCCGTTCCCGAATCAACTCATTCATTTTATTGCCAAGGGTAGCGCAACTCCTTTTATGGCAAACCTTTATGTGGATTTGTATCGGAGTTATTTCAAATATGCAGGCATTCGGAACGCTAATTATTTTCTTGAAAACATTGATAAAGTGCCGATAGATGTAAGTGAAAAAAGTCAAATGAAAGCCGAAGCACGGTTTTTACGTGCATTTAATTATGCCCGTAAAATGATGTGTTTTGGGGGTGTACCTTTGGTTACCAAAGTGTTGCAATACGGTGAAGAGACCAAAATTCCGCGAAGTACCGAAGCTGAAATCACCACTTTTATTGTGAATGAGCTGGCTGAAATAAGTCAGGATTTACCGGTTGTTCGACCGGCTGACGAGCGGGGCCGGATAACCAAAGGTGCTGCATTGGCGCTGAAAGCCCGGGTGGAATTATTTGCAAAAGATTACAAAAATGCCGCCATCGATGCTAAAGCGGTGATTGATTTAAATAGCTATGATTTATACTCCGATTTTGAAGGAATGTTTTGGGAAGTAAATCAGGATAATCCGGAGCGAAATAAAGAAGTTATTCTCGAAGTTTGTTATAAATCGCCCACGTACTCTTCGGCGATAGATCCTTTTTACACGGTGGAAGAAGGCGGTTGGAATTCGATAAACCCGACTCAGAGTCTGGTGGATGCTTTCGAAACCATCAATGGCAAAGCGATAACGGATGATCCGACGTATAATTCCGAAAATCCTTACCAAAACAGAGATCCACGCCTGGCAGCGTCAGTTATTTTTCCCGGTCAGCAGTGGAACGGTCGGATTATTAATAGTCTGGAAGTAGTGGGAACGGTGGATGAATATTATAATTCGTCGAAAGGAAACCGCTCTAAAACAGGCTATTGCTTGCGTAAATATTGTGCCCCACTCGATAAACTGACCAATAAAAGTCCGGCTGAAGCACAGGGATTAAACTTCACGGTGATACGATATTCTGAGGTTTTACTAACCTATGCCGAGGCATTGATTGAACAAAACAAAGAACTTGATTTGGCCAAAGCAGCCATAAATAAAGTACGTGCGCGGGTAAATATGCCTCCACTGACCGAAACCGACCAGGCGGGTTTGCGACAACGGGTTCGTAACGAACGACGCGTGGAACTGGCCTTTGAAGGACTGCGATGGTACGATATAAAACGCTGGGACATAGGCGAAACAGTGATGAATGGCAAGGTTTATGGCGTTCGTCCCGGTACGGTGAATATGGCTACAGGCGAAGTAACGTTTAGCAGTCCAGACCACATAGTTGTGGGCGATATACGTGTGTTTAATGTCAACCGCGATTATTATTTCCCCATACCACAAGAAGATATTGATGCCAACGCGGCATTGCAGGGACACCAAAATCCCAATTGGTAATTGATATTATTATTATTGCGAAGCATAAAATTGCAATTGCGGTACGTTGAATTAAAATTGCGGAGCTTTGAGTGTTAATTGCGAAGCATTAAGTGTTAATTGCGGTACGTTGAATTACGATTGCGGTACTTCAAGTGTTAAATGCGGTGCGTTGAATTGTGTTTGCGCAGCATAAAATGACGTTCGCGCAGCATGAATTAACTATTGCGAAGCATAAAATAACTATTGCGAAGCTTTTACCTCTCTCCTACTTCGCTTCAAAATAAATTGTCGCTAAAAATATTTCGAATGATGCATTACAAATATTGATTCAGCCCCTGCGAATTCATTTTTGTGTTGATTTACAAAGGCATACAAATTAAAAATTTTTGTATGCCTTTTTTGCATGATTAACCAAGACGGATTAATTCCATTCACACTCCTTTTTTTTTAATTATTTACTCAAAAAGTGAATAATAAATGGAATCTCCTTAAATTTTTATAGCTCGAGATGTTTATATTATATAGTATGTACAATAAGACACCTTGAATAATAAAACTAAAAAACACACATTAGAAATGAAAAACACTGGTTAGTAAGCAGCTGAAGGTATTAAAATTTTACTTTTTTTACGCTTAAAGAATTGATTTTAAAAATTATCCTTAAATGAATCAAAAATGAAACACAAATCTCAGAAATCTCAAATTCTAAAACCATTTAAACAACAACTGAAACATCTTGCATCGGTTAAATTAATGGTATTATTCTCTTTTCTTCTTATTTCAGTCCTCTCTGTTTCTGCTCAGAATACCAAAGTTAGTGGTATTGTAACCGATGCAAAAGGCGAGACAGTCATAGGCGCTTCGGTAACTGTAAAAAACTCAAAAATCGGTACCATTACCGGTATGGATGGTCGATTTACCCTCGACATTCCCAAACAATCGACCCTGACAGTATCGTACATCGGGTTTACTACGGTGGATGTAGCTGTTGGTAATCAAACAAATTTATCGATTAAACTGGTAGAAGACACCAAAGCGCTCGACGAAGTGGTGGTGGTTGCTTTTGGTACTCAACAAAAGCAAACAATGACCTCGTCGGTTACGCAGGTAAGCGCTAAAGTGCTCGAAAACAGACCAACAACAAACGTACTTTCAGGCTTACAAGGTCAGGTGGCGGGTGTTAATATTACCCAGAGTTCGGGTCAACCCGGCCAGGCTGCTTCGATAAGTATCCGAGGTAGAGGTTCGCTAAACAGCGGTACTTCGCCTTTAATTATTGTGGATGGAATACCCGGTTCGTTGAGCATGGTAAGTGCCGACGATGTTGAATCAGTTTCGGTATTGAAAGATGCGGCTGCTTGTTCGATGTATGGTGCCCGCGCTGCCAACGGCGTTGTATTGGTCACAACAAAAAAAGGAAAACTGGGTAAAATGAGTGTAAACTATTCGGGATATGTTGGGTACCAAAAACCAACCGAACTTTTCCAGGAAGCTGATGCTTATAATTATGCCAATGCATATAATATTGCTAAAATGCACGATGCAACTACTGCTTATGTTGCCGCTACAAATAAACCCGCCAACACGACGTATGACCCTACTAAAAAGGTATTTACGCAAACTCAGTTAGACGATTGGAAATCGGGAAAAGTGCCAAGTGCCGATTGGAGAGGCAGCCTTTTCAGCGAAAACGGTTTTTCGCAATCGCATGCAGTAAATGTAGCGGGTGGAATAAACAACGATGTAGTATCGCTAAAGAATAACTTGTCGTTCAACTATTTACAACAAAAAGGAAATGTAGCCAATACCAATTACAACCGCTATAGCGTTCGCGACAATGGCGAAGTGAAATGGGGCAAATTTACAACCGGTTTTACTTTCGGTTTGTCGAATGCCAAAACTGACGCACCCACTTCAACCATTGGTGATTTAGGAAGCATTATCAGTGCCGTTAACAGACAACGTTCGGTAGATCCGATCAAAGTATTTGGCGACTGGAATACACCGGGAACAAAAGATACCCGCAACCCTGTTCGTCAGGCGTTGGAAGGTGGTACCAGCAAATCAAATTTGTATAATGCGTTGGCTAATTTATACATTGCTTATGATATTGCAACGGGACTGACAGTGAAATTTACAAACGGTATTAATTTTAATAATTATACCAATAATTCATTTGTAAATGCTTTGGAATGGGTTACGGCGCACGATGCCGATGGAAATCCAACCATGACCGATATGACAGGTCCGAACTCGAACACCCGAACCACTTATCAGGACATTCACTATTTGCAGCAATTGGATGTGAATTACCGTAAAAGTTTTGGTAAACACAATTTGGCAGTTTTAGTGGGTGGACAGCAGGAATATCACACCTACGATCAACTTGATGCCAGACGCATTAACTTCATTTTAAATACTTCATCAAGTCTTCAATTGGGTTCATCAGAAGGTTCAACCAATTCGAGTACCTTTTACGATTGGGGTTTAATGGGTGTTTTTGCCCGTATCAATTACGATTTCAACAAAAAATACCTGTTCGAGGCCAATTTCAGAGAAGACGGTTCATCGCGTTTGTCGCCCGGTAAAAATTGGGACTTTTTCCCTTCACTGTCAGCCGGATGGCGTATTACCGAAGAAGCATTTATGGAATCGGTAAAACCGGTTCTTTCAGAAATGAAACTGCGTGCGAGTTATGGTGTGTTAGGAAATCAAAATCTTCCGGGCGCCAACAACAATCAATTGTATTATCCATATCAGGCCATTATTGGCCCGGAAGCGTATGCATATTATACGCTCGGTGGCGAAATGTACAACCCGATGACCATTACACAAAGCCCGAACAATGCATTTACATGGGAACGTACAGCCATGACCGACCTTGCTGTGGATGGTAATTTGTGGAAAGGTCTTGTAACATACAGTTT
>JAKLIM010000302.1 GCA_022709605.1 Bacteroidota bacterium
ATTTTCTCGCCCAAAATAGGATTAAACTACCGATACAATTCAGAACTAAGCTTTTACGCATCGGCGGGTCATGGTTTTTCGAACCCAACAGCCGAAGAAAGTCTCACTTCACAGGGATTTTTAAATACTGTATTACGACCCGAACAAGGTTGGACAATGGACATTGGAGCGCGGGGAACGGCTTTTGCCAATGTGCTTTCGTACGAAGTATCGGCATACTCTATTTTGTTGAACGATTTGTTGGTTACCAAACGCATTTCGGAAGAAATATTCTTTGGAGAAAATGCCGGAAGAAGCACGCTGAAAGGGGTTGAAGTACAACTAAAGTACAAACCGGCAGTCTATTTTCAAACCATCGTTTCGTTCAGTAAATCGGACAACCGGTTTAAAGAGTTTGTAAGCGATAACGTTAATTATGCGAACAAGCAACTACCCGGAATTCCGGCTATGAACGCTAACATCGACTTGCAAACAGTATTGTTAAAAAAGCTACAGTTGAATGCAATTTATTCGTATAACGGAGCACAATTTTTGAACGATGCAAACAGCAAGCAAACCAATGCCTGGCAAACGGTAAATTTTCGTGCCGGTTATTCGCTTCAGCTTTTCCAAAAATACAACATTCAACTCATTGCCACTATCAATAATATTTTCGACGAAAAATATGCCTCTATGATTCTTGTCAATGCCCCAACTTTCTCCAACCGACCACCGCGCTACTTCTATCCTGCATTGCCCCGCAACTTCTTATTTACGCTTAAAATGCAGTTGATGTAGTCAAATTTTTTCAAGTCTCACTACTGTGTGAGTTATTGATATTTCATTTTAAATTATCAAAATCAATAAAATCGTATAATTTAAATGCTCGATAAAAGTTTAAAATGAGTAGCTGATTTGCTTTATATGAGTGATTTTACAAAAAAATGAGTTGAGATTCCTGATTTTCTCAATTACTCAAAACAAGTTATTCCGAACTTTTATTCGATTTTAATATTTTATGTCCCGATATAATATTATAATTTATTTTAAGCCAAATTATTATTACTTTTGTGCTTGATTTTTAGTGCAAAAAGACTGGAATAGCGGAGTTAATACTTAATTTTCGCATCACTTATGCCGTAAATCTGAAGGGTTTGCGGCATTTTTATTGAAATGATTTTTTTTATTTTTCTGTTTGATGTTTTAATAAAAAATAAACATTGAAAATTTACGTTTTTATCATTGTTTAATATCATAGATTCAATTTTTTTTAAAGCATGAAAAATAAAGCTTGTTTTATATTGTTTTTGCTGGTTTGTACTTTAAATGTTACTGCTCAAAACAAAATCAGGGTATATGGTTATGTGATCGATACCAATAACCGTGGTATTGAATTGGCCAATGTATATTTCGAAAACACTTCCATTGGAACATCGACTAATAAAAACGGATATTACGAACTGATGACTGAGATTGGCGATTCAGCCACTTTGGTTTATTCTATGGTTGGTTACAAAACCTTCAAACATACCCTTTATCCTAAACAAAAGATTTTGCAAATTTCGGTTGAATTGCCTTCGGAATCAAAGGAAATGAATGATATTGAAGTGATTGCGCAGCGTCGGCAAAGTTCAACACTCGATTATCTTGATCCTACGAAACTCCGGTTGATGCCCAATTCGAGTGGAGGCATTGAATCATTACTCATAACATTTGCGGGTGTTAGTCAGAACAATGAATTGAGTTCGCAATACACTGTCAGGGGTGGAAATTTTGATGAAAATATTGTGTATGTAAATGGAATAGAGGTATATCGTCCCCTTTTAATTCGTGCCGGACAACAGGAAGGTTTAAGTTTTATCAATCCCGATATGGTGAACAGTGTTGCCTTTTCATCGGGAGGATTTGATGCAAAATATGGCGATAAAATGTCGTCGGTACTTGATATTGATTACCGGAAACCTGTTAAAACTGAAGCGTCTGCCTCACTAGGTTTGCTTGGAGCTTCAGCGTATGTGGGCACTGCGAACAAAAAATTTACCCAAATGCATGGCGTACGATACAAAACATCAGCTTATTTGCTCGGAACTCTTGATACTAAGGGAGAATATAGCCCTTCTTTTGTTGATTATCAAACTTATTTGACTTATCAGTTGAAACCCAAAGTAGAGTTTACTTTTCTGGGGAATTTTTCTCAAAACTCCTACCAATTCGTACCTGAAAGTCGCGAAACTAAATTTGGAACCTACAATATGGGCCGTAATTTAATGGTTTGGTTCGAAGGTCAGGAAAAGGATTTGTTCCGTACCCTGTTTGGCGCATTTACCGTCAATTATAAACCTACTAATAAAACCAAACTCAGTTTTATTGCTTCTACCTTTCATACCAACGAAAACGAGACCTATGATATTTTAGGCGAATATGAATTAAGTGAAGTGAAAATGGATTTGAAAGAAGAGAATAAAAAAGGGGCAGCGTTGGGAATTGGAAAATACCAGGAACATGCACGCAACAGACTGAAAGCAACGGTGGCCAATGTTGCACATACCGGCGAGTATAACTCCGGTAATCATAAATTGGTGTGGGGTACTACGCTTCAGTTTGAAAATATTTCGGACAAAATAAGTGAATGGGAATGGCGCGATTCTGCCGGCTATTCATTGCCTTTCAGCGACAAAATGGTGAAACTTTATTACAATATGAAAGCTGAAACATCATTGCCTTCATTGCGTACCACCGGTTTTATACAGGAAACCTATAAAAAGAATTTTGATGCCGGCTTTTTTACAGTAACCGGCGGATTACGAGCTAATTACTGGACATATAACAAGGAGTTGCTTATAAGTCCGAGAGTATCGATGGCATTTTTCCCACACTGGAAACGCGATTTCAGCTTTCGGTTTGCATCGGGAGTTTACTATCAGGCGCCATTTTACAAAGAAATTCGCGATACACTTACCGATGCTTCGGGTAATGTAAATATTGCCCTTAATTCGGATATCAAAGCCCAGCGTTCGTTGCATTTTGTACTTGGAGGCGACCATTATTTCAGAGGGTGGGGGCGACCTTTCAAATTTACCACCGAGGCGTATCTTAAATTAGCCGATCGGGTTGAAACTTATACGGTTGATAATGTGCGCGTTCGGTATTCGGGCGAAAATGATGCAAAGGCCTATACTGCAGGAGTAGATTTTAAATTGTACGGTGAACTTGTGCCCGGCACCGATTCGTGGTTGAATTTTTCGTTGATGAATTCTAAAGAAGATATCATTGGCGATTCGTACATTAATAAAATTTACGATGACGATCGAAATGTGATTTCAATCGAAAAAATCTATCCGGGGTGGGTTTCGCGACCAAACGAACAACGATATTCAGTCTCCATGATGTTTCAGGACTATTTGCCCAATAACCCCAAATATAAAATGAATATGAAATTTATCTGGTCCGATGGTTTACCTTTCGGTGCACCGCGAAGTGTTCAGTACCGGGCAGCCTATCGTGCACCAGCCTATCGTCGCGTTGATATTGGTGCTTCGAGGGTGTTGGTAAGCGGAACCGATAAAATTATGGAAAAAAAGTGGTTGAAACACGTTAAAAATATATGGATTAATTTTGAAGTCTTTAATTTGTTGGATTTCGAAAATGTGAATTCATATTTTTGGGTAACTGATATTTACAGTCACCAATATGCTGCGCCAAATTACCTGACCAGCAGGCAGTATAATGTTAAACTTTTGGTTGATTTTAAATAACCTGCCCCAAGCCCCTAAAGGGGATGTTAAGACGCAGTATCTTAGGTTGTAATGGTAAAAATAAGTGACAAAACTAATCTCAAATGAGGCTGTATTAAAAGTGTTTTTTTTAACCTGCCTATCTGCTGATAGGCAGGTTCAACTTTCTTTTTAGACAGTCTCCTTGGGGCGGCAGTAAAAAGACTGTAAACAAATTTCAGAACGTTACACATCAAAAAAATAATATCGAAAGGAGTTGAGTAGAAATTAAAAAACGCGAACCGGAAAATATTCTCCGATTCGCGTTTTTCGTTTTATTTCAATTACAATAATTTAAGCTCTTGTATAAGGATTATTGGTATTACTTTCACGGGGTGAAAAACCGTTATTCATACATTCGTCACCCAGATCACCAATATCAATTGGAGTATATGCCGAAGATAAAATCAACGAGATTTCGTTATCAATACTGATTGATTCAATAACTGTTATTTAAAGGCTAAAAGTTTTGTGTTGAACTGGATGAGACAATTGTGGTCGACTATTTCGACCACAATCCATACTTGAAAAATTCAGATTCCAAAGAAACATGTTGTTCATACAATACAGCTTATACATCATTAATTACTAATAAAAAAATGCGTCTTTTCAATATTTAAAATCAATCAGAATCGCAATCCGCAATTGCTTTATATCTGCTTAATTCAATTAACAACATTCTCAATAATAACTTTGGATTTATTTTTCATTAATCCTGAAAACACAATTCTCAAACTATACATCAATACAAAGCCTATCAATAACCAAATTCCATCGGGTACTGGCACACAGGTATCGCCCGGTTCGTCGGGAAGAACCGGCCCTAATTGGCGCGAACCTGAATTGGCCGTGTTGTTAAACATTGTACTTTCGCTGCTGCCCCACATTTTACTGTCCGAAGCCGAATTATCGAAAAGCTGACCGGAATTGGTATTGCCTTTATTCTGTGAGTTGCTTTCAAACAGCGAATTTCCGGCCATTGTGTT
>JAKLIM010000303.1 GCA_022709605.1 Bacteroidota bacterium
ATTTTCATCATAAAGGCTTAATCCCAATGGTTTTCGCAACACTTCATCGCGAACCTTCAACTCTTTCAGGTACTCTTCCGTATTATATTTTATCTCACAAAAAGTGATTTCGGTATTATTAATCATAAATTATAGTGGTTTAATTTCAAAGAGATGAATGACGTATCAATAAAATCAAAGAAACTTTGCTGAAATGAATTTTCAAACTTTCAAACTTTCAAACTCTCAAATTAATATTACATTAATATATATCTTCACTTTCAAGTAGGCTCGTCGGAACAAACTCTATGAAGTCAACCTGAAACTGACCACCACTCAATCCTTTCACCATAATTTTGTGGCTTCCGGCTTTCGAATAACTATACGTACCTAATATTTTACGCAGATTACTGGCATTATACCTGGCGCTACTACCGCTGTACCAGCTTTCAACAATAGCTTTAAAACTGTTCGGACCCTTCATATATCCACGGTTTCGCATCACTTTATCATTTTCAAATCCGAGTGCATCACCAGCATCTTCACCGGGTTTAATGTAACCGATCGAAACATCTGTACCGGCTGTATTCAAATTTACCGGAACGCCTGTGGGCACTCCATCAACATAAAACTGTGCCACACCGCGTCTTCCGTTCGATTGATAACCAAATCTGATTTCGTAAGTTCCGGCCGGAACAGGCGGGGTTGTAACCGTAAAATCGTATAGTTTACCGTTTTGAACCACCAGAAACACTTCATCACCCATGTAGTTCATCAATTTATCATGCGCATTCGAGTAGCAAACTATGGTCTGATCAGTACATTCAAGTCTTTCGAGATATCCTTTTGGCAAAGCATTTCGGTAAAGTAAATTATTATTATCACTGGGTCTGCCGCGCATTTTGTTGTTTGTTAATTCGGGAAATAAACTTGAAAAATCAAACCTGATTCGTTTTGTTGACATCATTGCTTCGACATTACTGCTGTAAATCAACATATTATCAATTTCGTGATAAACACCATTTATGGCATTGTTTTCCACATTTTCGGGAACTAAACGAATAGCAGTGTTAGTTTCGGGATTATAATTAAAAAGATTCACTTCACCAGTGCTCCGTTGAATTTTAACTTCAATCAGCGAATTAGGACACATTGGTTCAATGTACTCGTATAAATCAATAATGCGCGACATGTGTTGAGTGTCATAATCGAGTATAAATTTATTTTTACCAAGTTCTTTGTTTATAATATGGTAAGCAATAAATCGGTTCAGACTGTTCGAGCGGTTCGTAATGTCTGTAATTCCTGCATCCGCGGGATATACTGTATTATACACATTTGCCGCAAATTGTTTCATGCTTTCAAGATCGGTTATCCCGTTTTTATTCATGGTTTCATTGCTTTCCATAAGCAGTGTATATCCATATTTCCTTGTGGCAGGTGCATGTCGCTCACTCGAAATAGTAGTATTCAAAGCATCTTCCAGTTCTTTTGCCAATATAACAGACATGGAATAACTTTCGTCAACAGTTCGTAGCAACGAATCAACAAGCCCTGTAGCAACCAGTGCATTATAAAATATGCTGAAAGTGCTATCTTTTGAAATAACTTCGGCAATTCCCGAACGAACCGGGTCAAGCACTTTATCAATTTTATGGATAACACCGTTGTGAACTAAAATGTCTTTTTGGATGATCAGCGATGTTTTATTTACGAAAATTTGTCCCAGATCATTAAATGATATGGCCAGATACCTGTCACTCATGGTTGATTGAAAAATACGACCATCGTTAAAGTTTACATAATTTACCACTGCACCGTTTATAATATGGTCATAAGCAATTAGTTTTAAACTGTCGGGCGTAAAATCATCAAGCGATTTCTTTCCTTTTTCTTTGTAAAATGCTTTGAGGGCATCATTGGATGGAACAAAACAAGTATAAGCACCATATGAGTTCAATAATCCTTTAATTTTGGTTTTTTCCAGTAATAAGTTAAACTCAGAAAGTGTTGAATCTGACGCTATAAACTGCCCCATCATTTTATCAGTAAATGTATATTGATTATCACCTACATCATCCGAATTGCATGATACGAAGTGAAAAAGCACTGAAATTATGATAATTGCCGAAAAATGATAATTGTATTTTTTCATCATTATTTTAATAAATCTTTAGTAAAGTCTTACAAAAATAGCACATTAAGGTTTGTATATTGTATAAAATTCAATCAATTTTGTCGAATTATTATTTATATATGATGATTAACCAATATTGCCACCAATTAAATCAATTTAAGCACATTGTATGGCAATTGTCACTGTACCTTTGCTCCATTAAATAAATTCTAAAAATATGTTGATCAAAACTTTAAAATCATTTGTTTTCGCAATAATTTTCGCGCATTCTTCTATGTCCTTTGCTGCAACTTATTATGTTTCACCTACGGGAACCGGAACTGGTACTATTTCAAGTCCTTTAAGTTTTGCTGCCGCAATTGCCAAATCACTAGTGGCAGGCGATTCAGTAATTCTCAGGGGTGGAATTTATAACTTTAATACCAAACAAACCATTTCACGATCCGGCACAACAGGAAATCTAATTCATATAATTGCTTATAAATCAGAAACACCCATTCTCGATTTTCGAACACAAGCGTATGGCACTGCCGGTATAAGTTTGTCCGGAAATTATATTCATTTTATTGGAATTACTGTTCAGGGAGCCGGTGATAATGGATTGTATGTGACAGGAAATAATAATCTAATCGAAAAATGTGTTTTTCGTTGGAATTGTGATTCTGGTTTGCAAATGAAAACAGGCAGCAATAATTTAATTCTGAATTGTGATGCGTATGAAAACTTCGATTATAAAACAGGAAGTACTTCAAGTCCGGATTATGGCGGAAATGCCGATGGTTTTGCCGATAAACAATATACAAATACCGGAACAAATACATATAAAGGTTGCCGTTCCTGGTTGAATTCCGACGATGGCTGGGATCATTATCAAAAAATCGGTAATTCAGTATGCGATAGTTGTTGGTGTTATGCCAATGGACCTGTTAGCTTTGACATGACGGATCACATACGCTTTAAAACTGATAGCGCTTCATGGTTCTATCAGTTTAAAAACGCATCCGGTCGATACGTAATCAAAAATTATGGGAATGGGAATGGATTCAAACTCGGTGGAGATTATACTGCTCATAATGCTATTTTGCGTAATTGTGTCTCAGTTTTAAACTCGGTAAAAGGATTCGATCAGAACAATAACAGCGGAACGATGACCATATTTAATTGTTCGGGTTATATGAATAAACAAGATTATGGTTTTTCTAATAATTCGTACGGTACACTAATTATTAAAAATTGCGCCACACTAAGTTCAAAGAATAGTAATAGTCTTTCAAGTAAGTCCGTGACTCAATCCTACAATTCATGGAACAATGGGTTCACTTGTTTAGCCAGTTATTTCGTCAGTCTTGATTACCAGCAATTGTTGAACACTAGAAAAAACGATGGCGCATTACCAGATATAACTTTCCTTCATCAGTTGCCTACAAGCGGTATGATTGACAAAGGAACAAATCTCGGATTACCTTTCGAAGGAGCAGCGCCTGATCTGGGAGCTTTCGAGTATCGAATATTTTCTTCAATTTCCGATTCTAAAGTCGATAACGGCATTTCTGTGTATTACTCAGGTACAATAAAGCAGTTGTTACTACTGGGCGAAATATTAAGCGTTGACATATATAATATAGCAGGGAGTAAAGTTTTCTCAAATACTGTTTCATCAAATCAAATAACAATTAACGTAGCAAATTGGAATAGGGGCGTTTTTCTTGTTGTTGCAAATTCATCTCAAAACATAACTTCTTCCAATAAAATTCTGATTCAATAATACTTGTTTTTATACAATAATATAGTTTGACTTTTGAAGGCATTCCTTTTTCATTTTCCAATAGCCCTTTTCAATGTTTTTACAATATTATATAGTACTATATATATTGTATAATTTTCAATCTGCTTTTTCCTGTCGTTTTTTGTTAGCAATCATTACAAAACAATACATCTACAGACATGAACAACATACATATATAGATTATTGTTACAACAAGATTCCAAAAATGAAGTCTATTTGATAAATTTTTGAATAGTACTTTTGTTTAAAATCAAAATTTTCAAGGTGAAAATGGTCTTTTTATTAGATATCTGTTGAAGATTGGCCTTTGATTTCGATTAATTTCTAAACCAAATTCAATTTATTTTGACGAATTATCATTTAAAAATCAAATAATACATGATTAAACTTACATTAAAACAGAATTTTTGAACTTCCAACAGAAAATATTTGCATGTTTAAATCAATCTTACTCCTTATTTTTCGCTTTAAATTTGTGCGGGCGAATTGAATTAAAGTGGCTATAAGCCGAGTTATACTGCTAAATCAAAAGTTTGCTGAATAATATTTATATTTTATTCAAAAATATTTTCTCCAACTAGGTCTTGATATTCAATCAAATAGGGAAAATTTATGTTTTACAGCAGAAAATAAAGGAAAAAACATTTGGATGGTAATAAAAAAGTACCTACTTTTGCACCCGCTTAGAGAGAAAAGCACACCACACTAAAAAGAAAAAGCCGGAACGTATGTAAGCAACGACAATCGTAAGGTTTTGAAAAAAGGGAAAGAAAAAAAGATATATTTTTTTTTGAAAATGTTTGG
>JAKLIM010000304.1 GCA_022709605.1 Bacteroidota bacterium
TCAGTAATTGATTGAGCACCACTGGTGTTATATAGTATAACTTTTCCTGATGAGCCACTTAAATTAATCGTTCCAGCAGCATCGGGCATGGATAAATCACCACCTACACTGCCACCAGAAGCAAGTTTTATTAAGAAGTGTGCACCTGAAGGAATATATTTACCTTCAGGAATAACTGTAATATTTCCTGAAGTACCAGTTCCGGTTGTACTATAATACTGAATACTCCAACCTCCTACTTCGACCTGTTCAGCAGTTGTATTGTATAGTTCAACAAAATCATTCTTTAAAATAGCACCGCTATTTCCACCACCTCCATATACTTCAGTGATAATAACATTTCCACTTACAGCAGGCAAGATTGAAGATCCATTTAGCGTACGGGTTTCTTCGGCTGCACCAGCACTGTTTAATCTAAGTGTGGCGGTATGCAAACCGTTTGCAGTTGGCGTATAAGTAATTGTAGCTATTCCACCAGAAGATGGTAAAGGCGAATTAACTGAGAACATATCAGCATTAGCACCATCAATGGTTAAAATAATATCAGCCGTTAAATTAGCTCCGTTTACGTTTATAATTTCGGTATCCGAATTTCCAACCTGAGCTGATAAAGCGGGTATTGTAACTTCGGTTACTGTAATGGTAGGCGCAGCTGAGAAGGTGTAAACTGCACTTGCGATAGCGCTTGGATCAAAACCCGTAGCATATGCTTTGGCTTTAAGTGTAGTTGTTGCATTTACTACAACAGGAATAGTATATAAAGATCCATTTCCGACATTGTCCGGATCACTACCATTAGTAGTATAATAAATAGAAGCGCTCGGTGTGGTTGTAGTAATCTCAACTGATTGAGGTGTTGTATAAGTTCCTTCAACAGGACTAAATGTTGGAGTTGCAGCTGTTGGTGTGGTAGTACCAGTTGTATAAGTAACTTTAAATCCGGTTATACGCAACTGAGAAGAAGTTGTTCCAACAAAAGCATTTCTAAACTTTAAAGTTGTAGAGGCTTCTATACCTGAAATTGTATATGTTGGAGAAATAAAAGTTGCAGCTTGGTCGGCACCTCCATCAACATTGAATAGGACGGGTGGTAAATAACCAGTAATTCCATAAATTTCGAGGGAAGTAATTTTTACACCATTTAAGGCGCTAATTGTATAAGAACAACCATTCCCTGTAGAAGTATTATTATTATACATTCTGAAACTTGTACCTGAAGTATAATAAGTAGGTGAAGTACTCGCATCGTTTTTTTCTGCTAAATAATTTAAATTAGCATCAATTGATCCCGATGTTATAACAGTTGCGTTTGCAAACCCTTTTTCAGAAAAGGTATAAGTAACACTTTCTGTTTGTGCTGAAGCGTTCATACTTCCTGCCAGCATCACTACTGCCAGCAACATTGTTTTAAAAAAAGTAGTTTTTCTCATTTTTAAAAATTTAAATTGTTTATATTTGTTTGATTAATAATTATTTACATGTTTTATAGTACCGTGATTCCATTTTTTAAAAGGAAGTAAAATACCTTAACAGCTCAAAGATAAAAAAAGTTTTTCTGTAAAAGAGCAGAAAATCAAATATAAATGCATTTTTTAATAAAAATATAATACTCAAAAATCAAACTGTAACATCAACAGCGAATTTTAGCTACACTTTCTTTCTGGTCTATTTCTTTAATTTCCAGGACAAATAAAATTCGATTCAGACCAACCGGTTTACATAAACAATAATTATAACAATTAATAAAAATAAACTTAACAGTCCCCAAAAAACAACTTACGATTTATCATACGATTTATATCAATTTTTTGATTACATAAAAATGTAAGAATTTCAATAGAAAAATAACCAAACACTGATCTATGAGTGAAATTCTGACACAAAAACTACCAAAACTGCCATTAAAATTATCGAAATATCAGCATTTTAGATAGTATAATTCAGGATTATTTCTATATATTTACATTTTGTGCCTTATTGTACTAATCTTAAATGTTAAATTATTGTCAAATAAAAAAAACTTTCAATTCGTTTGAAAAAGCAAATAAAAACTTTCAGTTTACGATTTACAAGTTAAGGCAAATTGAATAAGTGATTATTATAATCTAACTATCAACACTTTAACGCATTTAAAATATGTTGTTAACAAAGGTCAATAAACATCATAAGGAAACAGAATCAATGTAATTCGGAATGATTTGTAAGAATTATTCTGCATAATTTTACTTTTTATCATCAAAAATACTTGTTTTTTAAAATCTATTACTTTATATTTGCACTCGTGTTTCATTAAATATAGTTCAAAATATCGCAAATTAATGATTAATAAACAAAATGTTAAATTTATGAGAAAACTAACGTTCTTATTGGCCTGTCTTATGTTGATGGGTGTAGGTTTGGTTAATGCTCAATCAAGATCCGTTTCAGGAAAAGTTCTTTCGGCGGAAGATGGGCAACCAATTATTGGTGCGTCTGTAATGGTAAAGGGAACCACTATCGGTACAATTACCGGAACAAGTGGACAGTTTACTGTTAACGTACCAGCAGGTTCCACAGCTTTATGGATATCATACATAGGTATGAAAACTATGGAAGTGGAAGCAAAAAATAATATGACTGTCAAATTGGAGACAGATACTAAGTTAATTGATGAAGTAGTGGTTACTGCTATTGGCATCAAGCGTTCACAGAAAGCGCTGGGATATTCTGCCACTTCAGTTTCAGCTGAGGAACTTACCAACACAGGTAATCGTAGTGCCTTGAATGCTTTACAGGGCAAAGTTGCCGGAGTCGAAATTTCTTCTGCTTCAGGTTCACCTGGTTCTTCAACACGTATTATCATGCGTGGTTTTTCTTCGTTAAGTGGAAACAATCAACCACTTTATGTTATTGATGGTGTTCCAATGAATAATGCTCAGATTGGCTCAACTTCTATTAATGGAGGAATGGACTTTGGTAACCGTGCAAACGATATCAACCCAGATGACATTGAAACCATGACCATATTAAAAGGAGGTTCTGCAACTGCTTTGTATGGTTCACGTGCTTCGTCTGGTGTAATCGTTATTACAACCAAAAACGGTTCAAGAGCAAATAACAAAGCAAAAGTTGAAATCTCTTCAACTTCAACTTTCGATTCACCATTACGTTTGCCATATATGCAAAACGAATATGGTCAGGGATGGTACAACCGTACTACTGAACCAACAGGTGACTTGCAGGAAAATGGTAGCTGGGGACCAAGATTTGATGGTAAAATCCGCAAATGGGGTTTTGTGGTTGACAATCAACAACAAATTAAACCTTATTCAGCTTTACCAACCAACATTTCAGATTTCTTCGATACAGGTAAATCTTTCAATAATACAATTGCAATATCCAACGGAGATGAAAATAAAAGCTATTATCTTTCATTCGGAAATATTACTCAGGATGGTATAATGCCAACTAACGCCGATTCGTTTCAGCGTAATAATATTTCACTTCGTGGTTCAAGTAAGTTCCTTAAGATTTTCACAGCCTCAGCTTCATTAAATTATGTTCGCAAGGATTCAAAATTCGTTGAAACTGGTCAGGATCAAGCTGCTTTGGATGGTATCTGGCAGAATGCTCGCGATATTAGTATTGTGGACCAAATGGATTACATGAATAAATTTAACAATGAAGACAATTATTATACCGCTTATGCTCAGAATCCTTATTTCGTTTTGAACGAACATGGTAATAAATTCCAGGATAACCGTATTTTTGGAAATTTAAGTATTGATGCGAAAATATTGCCTTGGTTAAATGCAACTCTTAAACTTGGTAGTGATGTATCAAGCAGTTCATTAAAAACTTATAGATCTATATTTAATAGCTCTAGATATGATTATAATGATGAAGTTGGACGTGTAGGGGAATTTTCTTATTTCAGTTCTGAATTAAACTCAGATTTCTTTTTAACTGCAAATACCAATATTACTGACAATATTACATTCAATGCGATTGTTGGTCATAACATGAACCAACGTGATGGACGTTCTCAGGGTGCAGAAGTTATTGGTTTGGACATTCCAAAATTCTACAATTTGGCAAATAGTTCTGCTACACCTTCTGTTTTTGGAGACATTTCACTTCGCAGATTAGTGGGTGTTTATGGTAGTGCTGATTTTGGTTACAACGATATGTTATTCTTAAACGTATCAGCTCGTAACGACTGGTCTTCTACATTACCTGCAGAAAATCGTTCGTTCTTCTATCCAAGTGTAAGTGGTAGTTTCGTTTTCAGTGAGTTATTAGGAAATAAAGACATTCTTTCATTCGGTAAAATACGTGCAGGCGTTGCTCAAACCGGTAAAGATGCTCCTGCTTATTCTATCTACCCTGTAATGGTTCAAACTGGTCATACAGATGGATATCGCACATTAGATTATCCATTGGCTAACGGCTCGAATACTATTAACGGATTTACAGTTTCAAACGCTATCGGTAATGATCAACTTCAACCTGAAATTTCGACTGACATAGAAGTAGGATTGGATTTGAAATTTTTCAACAACAGATTAGGATTGGATGTAGCAGTTTATAATAAAACTATTACCGATCTTATCTGGCAAGCAGCAATTCCTGCAACATCACTGCATTCCCTGGTTACATCTAAAGCGCCCGGAACAGTTGACCATACAGGAGCCGTAT
>JAKLIM010000305.1 GCA_022709605.1 Bacteroidota bacterium
GATATTACTAAAAAAATATTTCGCAAACAGTTGAGTTCAACCAACCCATCTCTCCTACTCTTCGATGTGTACAAACTACTGTTTTTGTGCAAAACTTCACTGACAAAATGACAAGTTGTCAGCCTTACCGAACAACTTTTCAGACCGGATGTTATAATGACTGTCAAAAACACCATGCATTTGCTTTGGCACAAATTCTGTAAAATACTCTTCCGGTTTGAAAAACTCAATAACTCTATTTTCCTGAATTTTCAAACCTCAAACTCTCAAATTTCAAATTTATTCATTATTAAAATACGCATAAAATTATGAACATTAAACCATTAGCCGACCGTGTGTTGGTAAAACCTGCACCGGCAGAACAAAAAACAGTAAGTGGAATTATTATCCCGGATTCAGCCAAAGAAAAACCCTTAAAAGGTGAAGTGCTGGCAGTTGGAAACGGAACTAAAGATGAAGAAATGGTGGTAGCCGTTGGTAATAATGTATTGTACGGTAAATATGCCGGAACTGAACTCGAATGGGAAGGTGAAAAATACCTGATCATGCGTCAGTCAGATATATTGGCCATTATTTAAGAATGCCCCCTAACCCCCTAAAGGGGGAATAAGAGAGCAGTACAATAAAATTATATTTTTATATAGAAACATTTTTAATTTATAAAACACGCTAACCCCGGCGCATTCCCCCTTTAGGGGGTTAGGGGGCAAAATTATGAGCAAAGAAATTTTATTCAATATTGATGCCCGCGATCAACTTAAAAAAGGAGTTGATAGTTTGGCAAATGCCGTTAAAGTAACGCTTGGTCCAAAAGGACGTAATGTAATTATCGAAAAGAAATTCGGTGCGCCTCATATCACCAAAGATGGTGTTTCGGTAGCCAAAGAAATTGAACTTGAAGATCCATTCCAAAACCTGGGAGCTCAACTTGTAAAAGAAGTTGCTTCAAAAACCAGCGAAGACGCCGGTGATGGAACAACTACTGCTACTGTTTTGGCTCAATCCATTGTAACAGTAGGTTTAAAAAACGTAACTGCAGGTGCTAATCCAATGGATCTGAAACGTGGAATCGACAAAGCAGTTTCAGCAATTGTTAAAAACATTGCTGTTCAGGCAAAAACAGTTGGTGATGATTACGATAAAATTGAACAGGTTGCTTCTATTTCGGCTAATAACGATGCTGAAATTGGTAAACTGATCGCTGATGCCATGCGCAAAGTATCGAAAGATGGCGTTATCACCATCGAAGAAGCCAAAGGAACTGACACAACCATCGAAATTGTTGAAGGTATGCAGTTCGATCGTGGTTATATTTCGGCTTATTTTGTTACCAATACCGAAAAAATGGAAGTGGAAATGGAAAAACCATACATCCTGATCTACGACAAAAAAATATCGAATCTCAAAGAATTACTTCCTTTATTGGAACCAGCAGTACAATCGGGTCGCCCATTGTTAATCATTGCCGAAGATGTTGATAGTGAAGCCTTAACAACATTGGTTGTAAACCGCTTGCGTGCTCAGTTGAAAATATGTGCTGTAAAAGCGCCCGGATTTGGTGACCGCCGCAAAGAAATGCTCGAAGACATTGCCATTTTAACAGGTGGTATAGTTATTTCGGAAGAAAAAGGGTTTACACTTGAACAAGCCACTTTGGAAATGTTGGGAACAGCCGAAAAAATTACGGTTAATAAAGACAATACTGTAATTGTAAACGGATCAGGAACAAAGGAATCTATCCAGGGACGAATTGGGCAAATCAAAGCTCAAATTGCAACTACAACTTCGGATTACGACCGCGAAAAATTGCAGGAACGTTTGGCTAAATTGTCGGGTGGTGTAGCTGTATTGTATGTTGGTGCTGCTTCGGAAGTTGAAATGAAGGAAAAGAAAGACCGTGTGGACGATGCATTGAGTGCAACTCGTGCAGCTATCGAAGAAGGAATTGTTCCCGGTGGTGGTGTAGCTTATATTCGTGCTATCGATTCATTAAGCAACGTAAAAACGCTGAATGAAGACGAACAAATTGGTGTTGAGATCGTTAAACGTGCCATTGAAGAACCGCTCCGCCAGATTGTACTAAACGCAGGAAAAGAAGGTGCTGTGGTAGTTCAGAAAGTACGTGATGGCAAAGACGATTTTGGCTACAATGCACAAACCGATAAATACGAGAACTTCTATGCTGCAGGTGTAGTTGATCCGGCTAAAGTTTGTCGTGTAGCGTTGGAAAATGCAGCTTCAATTGCAGGTATGTTCCTCACTACCGAATGTGTAATTACTGAAAAGAAAGAAGATTCTCCTGCTCCGCAAATGCCTATGGGCGGTGGAATGGGTGGAATGATGTAATAAACACCCCCAAACCCCTTCCCGAAGACTCTGGAGGGAGCTTTAAGAAAAACTACCTTCCCGCAAGGCGAAATCCTGTGGACTTCAATATATATTTTCTCAAAATCCTTACTGCTTACGGGCAGTGAGGATTTTTTTTATATAAGTGTTTTTGTTTATTAAATGATAGATGATGGTTAATTTGGTTAATAAGGGACAAGCGTTCCGAAGTCTCGGAATCCTTGCTGCTTGAAAAAAAAGGTAATATTAATATTTTAAACGACTGGGATTTCGAGACTTCGGATCGTTTGTCCCTTGTTTTCTTTGGGAAAAAGAGGTTTTTTTATGCTTGAAGATGGGTCTCGCGGTTTATAACCGCGTTTATTTTTTATTATAGCGCTGTTAAAAACCGCGAGACCCGAAAAACTAATTACACTTTACCTATTTATTTCAAAATAAAATAACAATTTTACCGAAAATTTACTGCTTAAATTTCAATTCAAATTATAAAAAATTTCTGATAAATAAAATGAATAAAGAACCATTTTCTTCTCATTTTTTAAAATTTTTTTTGTTATTTTGCATAAACTTTAAAACTAATATTGAATGAACAAAATAACGGCTCCTGAAGTGATTGACTGGGCAAAACTTTTCCTTGCTCAGACTGAAAAAGAACTTACCCCCGAAGAAATCAAAGAACAGAAAAAGTATGCCATTCTTATTCAAAATCCAAATGATAAAATTTTGTTGTCCAAGCTTTTAGATGAATCTTCGCAGATTCGTGATAACAAAAAACTGGCTCGACGAATGAAGATTTTGATTGACCGATATGGTGTACCCGAATTTTTCAGTTCCACGGATACTTTTCTGATGAAATTGTTCACCACCTTCGGTTACTGGTTCGATTTTATTTCTGTTCCCATTTTCAAAAAAGAACTTCGCGCCCAAACGTCCAATGTAATTATCGACGAAAAAGCATCCATTCTCAACAAACATTTGAATGCACGTCGTTCGCAGCAAATAGGTCAAAATGTAAACCTGTTGGGCGAAGTAGTTTTGGGCGATGGTGAAGCCAATCACCGCTACGAACATTACCTGGAAGCACTTAAAGATCCTAAAATAAATTACATTTCAATCAAAATTTCAGGTATTTACGCACAAATAAATGCGCTGAATTATGCACAAAATAAAATAGATTTGTGCGATCGACTCACACGCATTTATCAGCAAGCCATTGATTATCCGTTTGTTGACGAAGCAGGCAATAAAAAAGCCAAATTTGTGAATCTCGACATGGAGGAATACAAAGATACCGAACTGACATTGGATGTTTTTATTACTGTGTTGAGTTTGCCGCAATTCAAAAATTATTATGCAGGTATTGTTGTTCAGGCGTATTTGCCGGATGCATGGAACTTCCAAACCGAATTGCTGCAATTTGCAAAAAAACGTGTTGCCGATGGCGGTTCACCCATAAAAATGCGTTTGGTGAAAGGCGCCAATCTGCAAATGGAATCAATTATCTCGTCGTTGAAAGGTTGGGAAAATCCGGTACTCGACACCAAAATAAAAGTTGATGCCAATCATTTGAATATTCTCGAAAGGGCTTTAGAACCCGAAAATGCCAAAGTAATTCATATCGGAGTTGCTACGCATAATTTTTTCAGTATCGGTTTTGCCTACTTATTAAGTCAGAAAAACAGTGTGGACGAATTTGTAACTTTCGAAATGCTCGAAGGAATGGCCAATCATTTGCCGCGTGTGATGCGCCATTTGGGCAAGCAAATTATCCTTTACACACCTGTTGTTAAAGACGAACATTTTCTGAATGCCGTTTCGTATCTTGTGCGCCGACTGGATGAAAATACGGGTGAAGATAATTTCCTGAGTTATTCGTTCAATCTTAAAGTCGATAGCGATCACTGGAATTTCCTGAAAAACCAGTTTATGGAAGCGTATGCGCTAAAAGATTCGATAGACATAAAACCCAAACGCACTCAAAACCGCAACACCGAACGAGAAACAAGGAACACGAAACACGAAACATTCTTCAACGAGCCCGATACCAATTTCGATTTAAAACCAAACCGATTGTGGGCCGACGAAATCCGAAAAGCATGGATGAAATCAGCAAGCGATAAACCACTTCAAATTCCGGTACAAATTGGTGATAAAGAAATCATTACAACCAAAAAACATAAATATTTTGATCGTTGTCAGGAAGAAGAAATTGTTGTTTGCGAAGCAAGCCTTTCTACTTTAGAACAAGTAAAAGAAATATTGACTGTTGCCGAAAATGATCATTCGGGTTGGCGTAAAAGTAGCATCGAAAAACGGATAGAG
>JAKLIM010000306.1 GCA_022709605.1 Bacteroidota bacterium
GCCCAAAAACAAAGCAATTCAGTGAATTAGAAAAAATGAATGCTTTGTTCAATTTTAAGACATGGCCTGAATCAGGTTCCGAAAAGTATCCACCTAATCAGGATTATCCTTCCGGTGTAAAGGTTTATGACGCTTACAATCCGAAAGCGCGTGATTTATACTGGAAATATCTGAATGACGGTATTTTCAAGTTGGGTATGGATGGTTGGTGGATGGATTCGACAGAGCCGGATCATTTAAGTGAAACACCAGCAGATTTTGACACAAAAACCTCTCTGGGTAGTTTCCGCAAAGTGCGGAATGCTTATCCGTTAATGTCGGTTGGCGGAGTTTATCAACATCAGCGGGAAGTCTCTTCCGATAAACGGGTCTTTATTCTTACCCGTTCAGCTTTTGCCGGTCAGCAACGCTATGGTGCCAATACATGGTCGGGAGATATTACTGCGTCGTGGGAAACCTTGAAAAACCAGATATCAGCAGGTCTTAATTTTTCACTTTCGGCAATTCCTCAATGGAACTCGGATATTGGTGGATTCTTTCTGTGGAAACACAATAATCCACTCGAAAATCCCGACTACAGAGAGTTGCATGTCCGCTGGATGCAGTTTGGAACTTTTTGTCCAATGATGCGTTCGCATGGCGAAGGGTATCCGCGTGAGCTTTACCAGTTTGGCAAAAAAGGCAACCCCACCTACGATGCAATTGAAAAATATATCAACCTGAGATATAGCTTATTGCCATACATTTATTCTGCATCTTGGCAGGTTACAGCCAATCAGTCCAGCATAATGCGTGCACTTGTTATGGATTTTGCCGCCGACAAACAGGCAATTGATCTTAATGATGAATTTATGTTTGGTAAATCCTTACTGGTTAGTCCGGTTACAGAACCCATGTATTGGAAAAATCAGTTGCAGGGAAAGGATACTGTCAAAATAGAAGATTACAGTTCGGTAAAATCAAAAGACGTTTACTTGCCGAAAGGATCAGATTGGTACGACTTCTGGACAGGAGAAAAAGTAAGCGGCGGACAAACCATTCAGAAAGATGTTCCTTTAGATATTTTACCTTTATATGTAAAGGCTGGGTCTATATTGCCTGTTGGACCAAAAGTTCAATATGCTACCGAAAAGAAATGGGACAATCTGGAAATCCGCATTTACGAGGGAGCAAACGGTGAATTTACACTCTACGAAGATGAAAACGACAATTATAACTATGAAAAAGGAATTTATTCAACCATTCATTTTTCGTGGAACGATAAACAAAAATCGCTTACAATAGATAAACGAAATGGTCAATTTCCGGGTATGCTTGAAAATCGGATTTTTAATATAGTTATAGTTAGTGCAACTCACGGACTTGGTGGAGAATTATCTGCTACGCCAGACAAGTTAGTTAAATATAACGGAAAAAAAGTAGTAGTTAGTTTCTGAAATTAAAAATAATACCATTTGTTTGATGAAAATGAAATATGTTGGTATAGAGTTGATAAAAAATATGAAAGTAAAAATTTTAAGTATTGTTTTTATCCTGTTATCTTTTAATCTGTCAGCGCAGGACGATAAAACCATAGTAGTTAACACCGAAAAAGAGCCTGTTGCTTCTGGTAAGTTTGAACCAAGTTGGGAGTCGCTTAGCCAATACAAAGCGCCGGACTGGTTTCGTAATGCCAAGTTTGGTATTTGGGCGCACTGGGGACCGCAATGTCAACCCGAAATGGGCGATTGGTATGGGCGTGGCATGTACAATGAAGGTGGTTGGCAGTATAATTTTCATGTTCAAAAATACGGTCATCCATCAAAATACGGTTTCAAAGACGTGATAAACGAATGGAAAGCACAAAATTGGGATCCTGAGAAATTAGTGGCTCTTTACAAACGTGTTGGTGCACAATATTTCTTTGCTATGGCTAACCATCACGATAATTTGGATTTGTGGAACAGCAAATACCAGGAATGGAATTCGGTTCAGGTAGGACCCAAAAAAGACATTGTGGCAGAATGGGCTAAAGCTGCAAAAAAACAAGGACTTCCATTTGGATTGAGCGTTCATGCAGCCCATACCTGGACGTGGTTTGAAACATCGCAATGCTCCGATACTACAGGTCTTTTGAAGGGAGTATCATACGATGCAAAACTGACAAAAGCCGATGGCAAAGGTACTTGGTGGGAAGGGCTCGATCCACAGGAATTATATGAGCAGAATCATTCGCTAAGTAAAGGTAGTGGAAAAGATATTACCGCCTTGTGGGGGCAGTGGGATTGGGAAAACGGTGCAAGTGTTCCCGACCAAAAGTATTGCGATAAGTTCTATAACCGTACGATGGATTTAATCAATCTGTATAATCCTGATCTACTTTATTTTGACGATTCAAAACTTCCTCTTTACCCGGTGAGCGATGCGGGATTGAAAATTGCTGCGCATTATTATAATACCAACATGGCTCAGCACAAAGGCAAGCTCGAAGCTGTTATGTTTGGAAAACAGCTAACCGAAGAGCAAAAGAAATGTATGGTTTGGGATGTGGAGCGCGGCGCACCCGACAAACCACAAGAAAATGCATGGCAAACCTGCACTTGCATTGGCGATTGGCATTACAACAGAGGTATTTATGAAAACGGCAGTTACAAATCGACCGCTACAGTTATCCGAATGTTGGTAGATATTGTGAGCAAAAACGGAAACCTGTTGCTCAATATTCCTGTTCGTGGCGATGGTACAATCGATGATAAAGAAGTTGCCATCCTTGAAGGCATTGCTGCTTGGATGGATGTAAACAAAGAAAGTATTTTCGACACTCGTCCGTGGAAAATTTTCGGCGAAGGACCTTCGGTTGATGCTGTCAATAAATTGGATGGTGCCGGTTTTAACGAGGGAAAACTTGCTTATACAGCAAAGGATATTCGTTTCAACCAAAAGGGAAATGTGCTTTATGCAACAGTAATGGGTATTCCGACTGAAGATATTTCGCTCAAATCGCTTTTGAAAAATATTGGCAAACAAAAAATTAAAAAAATAGAAATGCTTGGCAGTAAGGAAAAACTATCTTGGAAACGAGGCAGCGATGCCCTCACAATTAGTAAGCCCAAAACCTGTCCGAATGATATAGCTTTAGTATTTAAAATCTCTTTATCCAAATAGTTCCATTAAGTGAATTTAAGAGTTTTTTGTACAAGCCTATTTGTCAAATCAATAACCAAAAAACGAGCATGAATAATATCATGATTACTAAAACAAATTATCAAAACAAGAAAAATCCCTTGAAAAAAAATCTTTATATCTCTAATTCCATGAAAAGAATAACGTTATTTTTAATTCTCACTACATTTCTGTCGCAAATAAATTATGCACAGGAAAAAACTTATGGCTATGTAAAAGTTGGCGGTGGCGGATATATTTGTTCTGTCGTTGAAAGTACTGCCGAAGAAAATGTATTCTACGCCAAAAGCGATGTGGGCGGCATTTACAGGTGGAATGAAGTCACACAAGATTGGACACCGCTTTTTGCTTGGATATCACCCAATGAAACAACCTATATGGGAACAGAGGCTTTTGTGATTGATCCAAGCTCTCCCAATAAACTTTACACCATGGCCGGTACCGACTACTGGAACGGAGGAAAAAGTGCTTTGTTACGCTCGTTCGATTATGGAGTAACTTGGGAAGTGTATGAAACCACCTCTAAATTTAAAGTTCATGGAAATGGACCTGATCGTCAAAAAGGAGAAACCTTAGCCATTGACCCTGTAAATGGAAATATTCTTTATTTTGGTACGCGCTACTCAAATGGATTATTTAAAAGTACCGATGCGGGTAAAACATGGAATAAAGTCAGCACTTTCCCTGATAGTATCGGCACTGCAGCTTCGTTTAGTTTTGTTCAGTTCGATAAAGCTTCGGCAACGGCAGAGGGTTGTTCAACCATCATTGTGGGTAATCATAAAACGGGAAACAACCTTTTTATAAGCGAAGATTATGGAACTACATGGACATCGATTGGCGGATTTAGCAAGGCAAAACCGCAACGCTGTGCTTTGTCGCCCAACGATAGAAATTTATACGTAACCTATGCCAATGGCGCAGCCACAGATGGTACTGGTGGAGTTTACAAATACAACCTTTCTACCAAAGAATGGACAAACCTAACGCCTGCAACCAACAGAGGGTACAGTGGAATCAGTTTAATTTTAAATGACCCCCAAAAAATCACTTGTTCAACCTATAATTTTTGGAGCTCGCAACAACCCTGGGGTTGGGGCGATGAGATTTATTACAGTGCAACAGGTGGAGCTGCAGGTTCGTGGATTCGTAAAAATGCAATTGGAAACAGTACAATGATTACAAATGGTATCAATTGGATGCAAAACCGGTCGATGCACTGGGTAGGTTGCGTTACCATGAGTAATACCAAACCGGGAGTAGTTTATGCAGTATCCGGAAACGGAGTTTTTATGACCGAAGACATTATGGCCTCGAAACCGATATGGAAAGTCGTTTCGCATGGTTTGGAAGAAACGGTGCCCGCTTATCAGGGAATGATTAGTATTCCTGATGGACCACTAATCACAAGCATTGGCGATATTAATGGTTTTGTTCATACCGACATTGACCAATATCCGCAAGCTAACATTACACAATCGGTGAGCATGGCTTT
>JAKLIM010000307.1 GCA_022709605.1 Bacteroidota bacterium
CGTTCCTGATATGCGGGGTTTATTTTTAGATGAAGCAGAAATAATGTTAGAAAACCACAATTTATTTCCAAAAGTTATCGATTCGGTTTACAACAAAGATAAAAAGCTGGGTACCATCATCGAACAAATTCCCGGACCAAATTCAACCGTAAAAAAGAACCGCCCCATTTATCTGATCATAAATTCAAAGCAGGTACGCCAGGTACCTGTACCTGATGTAACGGATTTGTCGTATCGACAGGCACAAGCAATGTTGAAAGTAATTGGGCTTGAAGTTGCAAATGTTGAATATAAACCTTCGGAATACAAAGATCTGGTGATTGATGTAAAGTATAGAGGCATGAGCATTACACCCGGCATGAGAATACCCGAAGGAAGTTCGTTAATTTTGGTTGTGGGCAATGGTTTAGGCTCGGGTCAATCGATGGTTCCCGCGCTGAAAGGCATGAACCTGGAAGATGCTAAATTGGTTATTTCGACCGACTCGTTGATTATTGGAGCTGTGGATTACGACATTGAACCTTCGGGCAATGAGGCTGATTATGTTATATATCGTCAACGACCGGGTTCAGGAAAAACGGTTTCTTCGGGGACGCGCATAGATGTGTGGCTTTCGAAAGACAAATCATTGTTGGATAAAGTATTTGAAGAAGACAGAGAAGAAACGACTAAAGAATCAGAAGACGAATTTTTTTAAATAAGCCTAAAAGTGACTGACGAATATTTTGATGAATTGAATGAAGAAGATGATGTGGACAACTCCGTTGATGAGCGGGAGTTTCACGAGCATTTTCGTTTTGTTGTTGACAAAGGCCAGTCAATGATTCGGATCGACAAGCATCTTGTCAATCTCATGTCGGGCATCTCGCGCAACCGATTACAGGATGCTGCTGTTGCCGGAAATATATTTGTTAACGAAAAACCGGTCAAATCGAATTATCGGGTAAAACCACTCGATGTTATTTCGATAGTACTTGCGTATCCTCCATCCGAATTTGAAATTATTCCGCAGGATATTCCGATTGATATTGCGTATGAAGATGAGGACATTATGCTGATCAATAAAAAACCGGGCATTGTTGTTCATCCCGGTTTTGGAAATTTCGATGGAACGCTTTTGAATGCCATCGCCTGGCATTTGCGCGACAATAAAAACTTTGACCCCAACGATTCACGCATCGGATTGGTGCATCGCATCGATAAAGATACTTCGGGACTAATACTGATTGCAAAAACTCCTGATGCCAAGTCACATCTCGGCAAACAGTTTTTTAATAAAACCACACAGCGTCGCTATCATGCATTAGTTTGGGGCAATGTAAAAGACGATGAAGGAACAATTATCGGTTCTTTAGCCCGGAATCCGCGCGACAGAATGCAGTTTATTGTTTTTCCTGAAGGTGAAAATCCTTTTGCAAAACATGCTGTAACGCACTACAAAGTGCTCGAACGGTTGGGCTATGTAACATTGGTGGAATGCAAATTAGAAACCGGTCGTACGCATCAAATACGTGTACACATGAAACATATCGGGCACACGCTTTTCAACGACGAACGTTACGGTGGAAATGTAATTCTAAAAGGAACAACATCGGCGTATTACAAAGCATTTGTGAAGAATTGTTTTTTTGAATGCCCACGGCAGGCTTTGCATGCCAAAACACTCGGTTTTGTCCATCCACGCACCGGTGAGTTTATGCATTTCGACAGCGAATTACCTGACGATATGCAAACACTTATTGAGATGTGGCGTAGTTATGGCAAAGAACATCTTGGTTTGTAATTTATTAAAATTCATATACTTATTTTTTTTGTTTCATTTATTTTATGAAAAAAAATATTGCAATTATCGCCGGCGGTGATTCGTCAGAAGTTGTGGTTTCGTTGAAAAGTGCTGCCGGACTCTATTCGTTCATGGATAAAGAACGGTATAACTTGTTTATAGTTACCATTGTGGGTAAACAGTGGCAAGTAGAACAGTCGGAAAATGAAAAGATTGCGATTGACAAAAATGATTTTAGCTTTACCCGTAACGGCGGAAAAACTCTTTTCGACTTTGCTTACATCACCATTCATGGAACTCCGGGCGAAAATGGAATTTTACAGGGATATTTTGATTTAATCGGAATGCCTTATTCGTGCTGTGGAGTGCTTGCGGCAGCAGTTACCTTTAATAAATTCACTTGTAATCAGTATTTAAAAGGGTTTGGAGTGAAAGTTTCCGAATCGGTTTTGCTTCGCAATAATCAAACAATATCCAACGACGAAGTAGCCTCGAAAATTGGTTTTCCCTGTTTTGTGAAACCCAATGTTGGCGGAAGCAGTTTTGGAGTAACCAAAGTAAAATTGATTGATGAGCTGCAACCTGCCATTCAAAAAGCTTTTTCGGAAGGGAGTGAAGTGCTTATCGAAGCTTTTATGGAAGGTACCGAACTTACGTGCGGCATGTATAAAACATCCGAAAAAACCGTGGTTTTCCCGGTTACTGAAGTAGTTCCGAAAAATGAGTTTTTCGATTTCGATGCCAAATACAAAGGCGAATCGGACGAAATTACTCCGGCCCGCATAAGTCAGTCGTTAACAGAAAAAGTTCAGCAACTTACATCGACCATTTACGATATTTTAGGCTGCAAAGGCATTGTTCGTGTTGATTATATTATTACCAAAGGCGATGTAATAAAATTATTGGAAGTAAATACAACACCCGGAATGACAACCACCAGTTTTATTCCACAACAAGTAGCAGCAGCCGGTTTGGATATAAAAGATGTAATGACCGAAATAATTGAAAATGAGCTGAAAGTGACGCTATAAAGTAATTTTAATAATTGGATCTGATTATTATTTAGTGAATAAAAACCGGTTATCTTCCCTTATTGGGTTGGGGTGATTATGAAAACATTCGACGAAATAACACAAATTGTAAGTTCTGCATTGGAACAATTGGATTGGAGTAAAGAACCCCACGGACTTTACGAACCCATTGGTTATGTACTTTCGATGGGCGGAAAACGCATTCGACCGGCTATGACTTTAATGGCATGCAACCTTTTTACCAACGAATTTTTACCTGCCATAAAACCCGCACTTGGCATCGAAGTTTTTCATAATTTCACACTGCTACACGACGATATTATGGACCGTGCCGACATTCGTCGTGGTCGCCCAACGGTACACAAAAAGTGGAATGATAACACCGCAATTCTTTCGGGTGATGTAATGCAAATTGCAGCGTATCAACTCATTGCCGAAACGCCTGTAAAATACCTGAAACCGGTATTGGATTTATTTTCGCAAACAGCAGCCGAGATATGTGAAGGTCAGCAATATGATGTAGAATTTGAAAACCGCGCGAAAGTTGAGGCAGAAGAATACCTGGAAATGATTCGGTTGAAAACGGCGGTGTTAATCGCTTGTGCGCTCAAAACCGGTGCTATTACAGGCGGAGCAAACGAAAATGATGCTGAATATTTATACGATTTTGGAATCAATATCGGACTCGCTTTTCAACTGAAAGACGATTTGCTTGATGTGTACGGAGATGAAGCCACTTTCGGAAAAAAAATAGGTGGCGACATAATGTGCAATAAAAAAACCTACCTGCTTATCAATGCCATGCAACTTGCAGAAGGCGAAATAAAGGAGAAACTATCCGGTTTATTGCAAAGTAAAACGATTGAACCCCATCAAAAAATTCAGTCAGTCACTTCGGTATTTAATACATTAGGGGTGAAAGAAATTTGCGAAGAGAAGATGTCTTATTTCTACAACAAAGCCATCGCAAATCTTGATAAAGTATCGGTTTCGGACACTAAAAAACAAGAATTGAGAAAATTAGCTGTAAAACTGATGTACAGAGAAGATTAAATTTTTTATCTTTGCAAATCAAACGCATTTTTCCGGAATGAAAAATGAATTAAGTTTGCATAAAAATAAGTTTAGGATTCAATTGTAAATTGTAAATCATCATGCCATATCGCCGATTACCTAATACCGATCAGGCTCGTTTACGCGCACTACGACAGGCGGTTAAAAAAGCCGAAAATCAGGACTATACAAATCAGATTGTGTCGTACAAAACCTTTCACGAAGCCAAAACGTATTTAAGCCTTTTCGAAAAGCATTTGATTCAGTACCAACAAACGCACGAAAATCAGATTACCGCCAACAAAAAATACCAGCAAATTGTACACAATGCCCGTTTGTATATTTCGCATTTCATTCAGGTATTCAACTTATCTGTCATTCGCGGCGATATCAAAAAAGACCACAAACTCTTCTATCATTTAGACCCCAACGTACATAACGTGCCGGACATGAGCACCGAAGCGGCAATTCTTGAATGGGGAAAATATGTGATTGATGGTGAAAACGAGCGTGTCCGAAACGGCGGATTGCCTATTTACAACCCTGCGATAGCCAAAGTAAAAGTACATTACGAGATTTTCAAGGAATACAAATCGAATCAGAAGTTACACCAACAAGCCACCAGCCGAAGTTGGGAAGATTTAATGAACTTCAGGGAAAAAGGAGATGCCATAATCCTTGACATTTGGAATCAGGTAGAAGAAAAATTTAAAAATTTACCCCCTTTTA
>JAKLIM010000308.1 GCA_022709605.1 Bacteroidota bacterium
CAGCAGAAGCGGGCTGAGCAAAACGCCCAAAAGGCTATTGAGGAGCAAAAACGTGCTGAGCAGGCTAGTAAAGAGGCCGAGCGTAGGCGCATGCTTTCCATAGCACAGTCCATGGCTGTTAAAAGTGAACAGTTAACCGCCGATACTCTATTGAAAGGATTGTTGGCATATCAAGCATTCAGTTTTAATAAGGATTTTGATGGTGTTTCGTACGACCCCGATGTTTACAAGGCAATGTACTCATCAATAAAACTTTTTAAGGGCGATTTATTTAATGTTTATAAGGGACATACAAGTTTTGTACGTACAATTTTACAGGTCGACAATTTGCTCTATTCTGCCGGTAGCGATGGCCAATTAATAAGTTGGGATATCGATTCAAAATCGCCTACTATTATGAACTCGGGTTTGTCGATTGTTAAGAAAATATTAGTGAACGATAATTTGCTTTATGGTGTTACCGATAATAGATTTTTTACCTACGATTTAACTACAAAATCGTCAGATTTGTATACAATACAGCCCAATGAAATTAAGGAGTTCTATATTCTGCCAAACGATAGTTTATTGGTGGTTTACAATCAATCCATCAATATTACATCAAACTATAGGTTGAAGGGGCGTGAGTTATACCGGTCTAACTCTAGGATTAACGCTGTTAAGTACAGTAAGCAGGACAACCTCCTGTTTGTCGCAAATTTGGAAGGAAGTATTGTCTTTTGGAACGATGTAATGGCCGAAAAACCAACTTTCAAAACATTTGCTACTATTGCTCAGGCAAACTGGGGCGATATAGCCTACAATCCCAAAAGAAAAATCTTAGCGGCGGGCTTGGGTAGTAATGAGGGTACAATTTATTTATGGGATACTAAGGTTGGCCAACAATTGAGGGTATTGCGTGGACATACTGCAAAAATATCATCCATAACTTTTTCACCTGACGGAAACTATATGGCATCGTCGAGCTTTGATGGCTCTGTTCGGTTATGGAATATGGCCGACCTTAATACTCTGCCTATAGTGCTTAGCGATCACGATAATTGGGCTACTACAGTTATTTTCTCTAACGATAGTAAGTTTGTTTACACTGGCGATAAGCAAGGTTTGATTAGGAAATACCCATTAAATATTGAGAATTTCTTACAAGGATATTGTGATTTTCTAAAACGTGATTTAACCGAGGATGAATGGAAAAATTATGTTGGTGAAGATATCGATTATAAACCCTATAAATGCAAATAGTTATTAGATGAAGAAATATTTACCCATACTTCTTTTTGTATTCTCAGTTAATCTGGTTAGCGCGCAGAACACTTCGGTTTGTGCAGAAACGCTAAAGGAAGCAGAAAGAAAATTCGACGAGGGAAAACTCGACGAGATTCCGCAAATGTTGGAAACTTGTATGATAGATGGTTTCACGAAGGAGGAAAAGGTTAGAGCCTACAAACTTCTTACCCAAACATATCTTTTTAACGAGCGTTATCAGCAGGCTGATGAGGTGATGCTGAAGTTCTTGAATGATTTTCCTAGTTACTCATTGGCTACAAACGACCCCAAAGAGTTTGTCAATCTTTACGGAACATATCGAACTAAACCAATATTTAAGTTGGAACTTAAGGGTGGCCTTACCTTTTGTATGCCAACAATTATTGAACAATACGGGGTGAGTGATATTAAAACTATAACTCCAACCTATAAGCCTAAAATTGGATACAATCTAGAGTTTAACTACCTAAACTCCTTATACAAATCGTTCGATTACAGTGTTGGAGTTTCGTTAACCATATCCAACTTCGATTATTCCAATAACCCAACAGATTACTCTAGTGTTACAGGTTCATTCTCTACTTGGCATATGGGGTTACCCATTGCGGCAAGGTATAACTATGTTTTTAAAGGAATTAACCTATTTGCAAAAGTAGGTGTTGAACCCGTTTACCTTGTTAAGTCGAGTGTGAGTTTGACAAGGCAGGATAATATTATTGGTCGACAGGAACCTTTTACAGGTACCGAGGATTTGCTTGGAAGTGAGAATAAAATTGACATAAGACCTTTGTTCGCTATTGGGGTTTCCTTTAAACTTTGGGATGGATGGCTAAACGTGTCGGGAGGTGTTAAGTTTAGCACTATGATTCAGGCCAATGACCAGAAACGTTACTCAAATCCAACGCTATTTAATAAGTACTATTTTGTACAGGACGATTTGCTTTTGAATCAATCGCATATTTCAGTTTCGTACATCCGACCAGTATATAAACCCAAGAAAATTAAGTAGTATGAAGAAAATATATTATATAATCTTTTTTGTGAGTATTCTATTTTCGTGCGAGAAATCAATATCGGATTTTCAATCGAAGAACTTTGTGAAGTTTTTTGGAAGTGGTAACGAAAGTAAAGGTAACGATGTTATAGAACTTTCAGGAGGCGGATATTTGGTAGTTGGTTCGGATTTGGTTAATAGTACCGATTATCAGATTTACGCTTGTAAGATTGATGCCGATGGTAACTTGATTTGGAGCAACACCTATGGCGATGGAGCTTTAAAGGACGAAGGTAAAACAGTAAAGGAAGTATCTGATGGTTTTATTATAAGTGGAACATCGGTTGAAGCGGGTGGCTTAGTTCATTCCTTTTTAATGAAAATAAATCAGTATGGCGATGTTCGGTGGACAAAGTTTGTAGGTAAGCAGGATTGCGATATTGCTGTAAACGATATTGTTGTTGAAGGCGCTAGTGTTTACCTTGCGGGTAGTTCTGATACTTTGTTGGCTAACAAAACAGACTATTATGTATCCAAGTTAGATACTTCTGGAAATAAAATTTGGGATAAGCACTTTCAGATTAGTTTGAATAGTTCATTTCAAAGAGTATTTTCTAATAACGATGAGCTCATACTTGTTGGAACTGATGGAACAACTGGGAAAGCATCAATATTCTTAACGCCTAAGACTCATTTTGGAATAAACTCATCAGCGGTAGCTGGTAGTAGTAGTGAAGTTGCCGGTGATGCATGCTTTTCGGGCAGTCAGTTATTAATCCTGCTTAATAACGGAGTAAACAGTTCGGCTTTGGAAAATCTTAATATAGGTTTAAGTCAAGTATGGCGTACAGATGATATTAATAGTATTGTTGCCAAGTCGGTTGCAATGAAAAACGATGGAACAATTATTATTGCTGGCGAAAATACCCTTGAGGGTACTACATATATTAATTTTATTAAGGTTGATAATAATGGGGAGGTTTACTATGGAAACGATGTGTTCAGAACTTTCCAAGGCAATGTGGGCAAAGTTCTAAAAACTAACGATGATGGACTAATTCTGGTTGGAACAACAGCTTCAACCTTTGGCAAAACAATTCAGTTGATTAAAACTGATAAGGATTACTTTATGCTCAAAAACTAAGATACGCTACAATGAGAACTATAAAACGATTTCCAGTGCTAATGTTCCTTTTAATGTTATATGGAACATTATACGCCCAACCAACAATTACAATTGGTGCTCCTAGTGTTTCTTTGGCCAATAGTTCAACTCAGGTTGAGTTTGTTTTAACTTATACTGGAGCAACAACAATAAACCTTACTAGTGCAAAGGTAAATATCAACCATAACTCTACTTCGGGTGGTACAATTGAAGTTTTGGATGGCTCAACATCCACGCCTACCGTTCGAATAAGTGGAGTAAGTGGCGATGGTACTTATACAATAAGCATTTTATCGGGTTCCTCAACCGATGGCACGGATGATGATGCTGGTGCTGGTCCAAGCGCAGAGGTTACAGTTGACAATACTGCCCCAACGGTTAGTATTGGAAGTCCTAGTTCTACTTTAGCCAATAAAAACAGCACCATTAGTTTTGTTGTTACATACTCTGGAGCATCAACAGTAAATTTAACCTCATCCAAAATAGCGATAAACCATTCAGGAACAACTGGTGGAACAATTAATATCGTTGATGGCACAACCACAAATCCTACCGTTGAAATTAGCGACGTGGATGGTAATGGTAGCTATACAATTACTATTGCCGGCGGTAGCGCCACCGATGGTGTTAACCTTGATGCTGGTGCAGGTCCAAGTGTGGCTGTTACTGTGGATAATATTGCCCCTACCATTTCAATAGGTGCACCAAGTAAAACTCTTGCTAGCAAAAATACCACCGTAAGTTTTCCTATTACATACACTGGAGCATCATCGGTAAATCTTACTAGTGGATATGTAACGATAAATCATACAGGTACAACTGGTGGAACAATTAATATAGTTGATGGCACAACCACAACGCCTGCCATTGAAATTAGCAATGTGGATGGCAATGGTAGTTATACAATAACCATTGCAGGAGGTAGCTCTTCCGATGGTGTTAATGTCGATATTGGCGCAGATCCAAGTGCATCCGTTTCGGTTGAGAATGTTGCTCCAACCGCTGCAATTACGTATAGCCCGTCAACAGGGTATTACAAATCTGGAACTAGTTTAACCATAACTGCTACATTTAGCGAGCCAATGGCCGATAGTCCAGTTCCTCAAATAGCATTAAGTGGTGCTCCAACCACTTTGGGACTAACCAATATGGTAAAGGTTAAT
>JAKLIM010000309.1 GCA_022709605.1 Bacteroidota bacterium
CCATAATTGTCTTTCCAATAATCAACGTTGGTTTTGCAGTTTCGGCTTTTGCTTCGGTCAAAGCAGCACGGATTTGATCTACATCGCCACCATTGATTTCAATAACTTTCCAACCCCAGGCCAAGTATTTCTGAGCTGTATTTTCACTCGTTACCGCATCAGTTCCGGTCGAAAGTTGAATGTCATTCGAGTCATAGAACATAACCAGGTTGTTCAATCCCAGGTGACCTGCCAAACGGCCTGCACCCTGCGAAATTTCTTCCTGAACACCACCGTCCGAAATATAAGCGTAGATAGTCTGGCTCATTACTTCACCAAAACGCGCTTTGAGGAATTTGGCAGCAATTGCAGCGCCAACAGCGTAAGTGTGACCTTGTCCGAGAGGACCGGAAGTGTTTTCCACACCGCGCATAATATCAACTTCAGGGTGTCCCGGAGTTGGGCTGTCCCATTGACGGAACTGAGCAAGTTCGGCCATAGTGTATTTGCCGGTACATGCTAAAACAGAGTAAAGCATTGGCGACATGTGTCCCGGATCAAGGAACATGCGGTCGCGACCTTCCCATTTCGGGTTTTTGGGATCATATTCCAAAAATTCGGAATAAAGTACGTTGATAAAATCAGCTCCACCCATTGCACCGCCCGGGTGACCTGATTTTGCTTTTTCTACTGCTGATGCCGCCAGAATGCGGATATTATCGGCAGCACGATTCATAATTTGTGTTGAATTCATAAAAATGTTATTATTTGGTTGTTGTTTTCTTTCTCTTTTCGATCTTTCCCCGATAGCTCGGGGTTGTTCTTTATTCTTCTCAAAACTTATACCCTAAAGCATAATTCACACCCCAATTACTTGTTGCATTTACTCCAAATCCGGGAATATACCAGGGCGAAATTTTTCCTTCAGCATCATTGGTCAGCATCCTTTTATTACGGAGCGTCCAACCCATGTAAATGTTATTGATAATTTCCACACGTATTCCTGCAGCTATTTCGAACCATACTTTTGTAGCTGCTACATCATTAAAATCATACGTTTTGCTTACATCCCAATATTCATCGTAAACATTTACATTGGTCATATTGTAAGTGAAATTTGAAAATCCTAAACGTGCTCCTACTAAGAAAAAGTTCTGAAATTTTCCCGGAATTTTCTTTGGTTTCATCACGCTGAAATCGGTTCCCACCCGAAAGAATCCTCCGTTTGTTGTGAAATTTACATTTTCAGTCGAAGTTCTGTTTGCACCAGCAAAACCTAATTCAAAAACCGGAAAATATTTTTGAAACAAGGTGGTTTGTACAGCACCCTCAAACGAATAAGTATCACCTTTTGAAAGTAAGGTGGTAATTACCGGTGAAACGTCTAACTCGATTCTTATCCCGTTTATAAAATTAATTTTATCTATTTTAACTGAATCCTTATTGTTCTGATTTTGAGCATTTACCGTATAAATACTTAACCAAAACAATATGCTAATGAAAAATTTGCAAATGTGTTGCATCGGTTGTGTTTATTTCGGTGTTTAATATTTCTATTGATTTAATAAAATGATTTGTTGAAACGGCTTCTTTTATCGTATGAGTAACTATACAACCACATTCGAGCGATAAAAAGTAGTTTTCGTTATTGTCGTGAAAAATTGAAATGGTATCGGTTACATCATTAAATTGTACGATAAAATCCGTTTGGTTTTCAAATTTTTTGAGTGGCAAAATTATTGTTTTTACATTTTTCTTGTTTTTGTAAATGAAAGAATCCTTATCCAATGCCTTCACCCAAATACTATCAATGTTAAAAGCCGTTTTTGATATTACCTGTGTGGTGGGATGGACTGTTTCGGTGTAAAACGCAAATTGCATATTCACATCTTTTTCTTTCCGGCATTCGTCATCGGTAGTACACGATACGAATCCCATTTGCATTGAGATCAAAATGAATAAGAAAAATATATTTTTAATTAAATATCCGGAGTTAAACATCTGATTTTCTTATGATTAAATTAATTGCCTTACTTCTTCTTTTAGCTTTGTCAATGCATATTCGGTTGGGGTTTGCTCGGCAGAAGCATAAACTTGTATGATTTGTTCGGCTAAATCGGTAGCTGGATTAGTAGGTGGAAATTGGGCTGAACAACTGATTATTAATTTAAGGAGCGTTTCCTGAACCACTTTTATCGAGTTCCACAATTCGTCGCTCACGTATATTTGCTGCGATAAATTATGCGAAAACTCATTGCGAATACTACTCATCAATTCTTTTTGTAAATCAATACAATTCATTCCGGGACTTATAGTGTTCAATATCATTGCATTAGGCGTCGTTCTTTCAAGTACAAGCGCCAGTCTTTCGTAAGCTTGCAAGCGATTTTTTATGGTTTGCCCGGCAACTTTTGATTTCAATTTTTTGTTTCGTCTGTCAACTTCATTATTTAACATTTTGTTAAGTAGCAAATAAGCTGTTAACAAAACAAGAAAAGCCGGTAAAATTATTTTAAAAATATCTATCATAATCGGTTTAAATTTGAAATGAAATTATTTAATTCCGGATTTATATATCTTAATATCAATGGGTTGAATCGTAGCCAAACAACCTTTTGGAAGTTTAGAAAGTTCCTCTTCGGCTATTTCGTAAAACTGATTCACTTTGTCGGTTGTATCAACTATTTCAATTATCACGGGCAGTTTTTCGGTCAGCTCCCAAAATCTCGACGTGTTGATATGATGGCTGCTTTTGCCATAACCCATAATGCCACGATAAACAGTAACACCACTTATTCCAATTTCTTTTGCTTTGACTACCAGGTATTCGTACATCAAATCATGCTTCATACGGTCGGTACTACTCAGGTAAATTTTCAAAATACTGTTTTCAGATTCCATAATCAATTATGTATTATTGTTACAAAATATTTGAAATTATATAACCCAAATATACTGCCATTATACTGAAAATTACACTGCTTAAGGTGTAAATCAGCGCCGTAAAGTATTGACCGTTTTGCAAAAGCATCATATTTTCAAGCGAGAATGATGAAAATGTAGTGAAACCACCACAAACACCCACCATTAAAAATAACCGTAAATCGGGCGAAATAATTTCACTTTTCATGGCTATTCCGGCAATAAAACCAATCACCAAACTGCCGATAATGTTAACCGACAGTGTGCCAACCGGAATAGACAAAAAGTGTACTGATAAATTAAGTTTTGAAACCAAATATCTCAATATACTTCCGATAAAACCACCAAGGCCGATGAATAGTAATTGCTTCATTTATATTAGAATAAAGAATAAAGAACAAAGAATAAAGATTTAAGAAAATTGCATTATAACAACAATTGAAGTGAAATATTATTTTTCAAGTTGGTTTTTAAATCCGTAAATCATCTTTTGGAGTTCAATAATATAGTTAAGTAGTTCTTCATACTTTTCTGAACTTAAATATTGCAAATTTAAAGCAATAATCAATTCAGTTTCGACTTCTATTAAAGATCCCAAAGATATTTCGAGGAATCTTGCAAAATCTTTATTACTCGATTTTGCAGAACCTTCAGCTATATTTGTTGGGCATGATACGGCAGCTCTCTGCATTTGAGATATTAAACCAAACCGTTCATAGTTGGGAAATGTATTAGTTATTCGGTATATTTCTGTAACTAATAAAATTGATTTTTTCCAAATCTCAAGTTTTCTGAAATTATGCATAAGTCTTAAATCTTTATTCTTTGTTCTTTGTTCTTTGATCTACCTATATTTCCTTTTCAATCAAATAATTATTGCGTTCCGAAGAATTTCGGGCTACAATTTCGCCCAAAAAACCGGTTAAAAACATTTGTGTTCCAAGTATCATGGCTAATATTGCCAGATAAAAATACGGACTTTGTGTAACCAATGGTGCCTGTACATGATTAATCAAAGCTATTAATTTGTTGACACCCACAGCTATAACAGCTATAAAACCCAGAAAAAACATCAAACTGCCATACAGTCCAAAAAAATGCATGGGTTTTTTACCAAATTTTGATAAAAACCACAACGAAATTAAATCAAGGTAGCCATTCACAAAGCGTTCCAACCCGAATTTGGTTTCGCCAAACTCGCGTTTGCGATGTTCAACTACTTTTTCGCCGATTTTTTTGAAGCCGGCATTTTTGGCTAAATAAGGAATGTAACGGTGCATTTCGCCGTAAACCTCAATATTTTTTATAACATCATTGCGGTAAGCTTTCAATCCACAATTCATATCGTGCAATTTCAACCCTGTAACTTTGCGGGCAGTGGCATTGTATAGTTTCGACGGTAAGTTTTTGGTCAGTTTCGAGTCGTGACGTTTCTTTTTCCAACCCGAAACCAAATCGTAACCGTCCTCTTTTATCATTCTGAAAAGTTCTGGTATTTCGTCCGGACTATCCTGTAAATCGGCGTCCATAGTAATTACCACATCACCTTTTGCAGCTTTGAAACCACAATAAAGTGCCGGCGATTTACCGTAATTATTCCTGAATTTTATTCCCCTTACAAAAGCTGATTTTTTTTGTAACGATTCAATTACTTCCCACGAACGATCTGTACTTCCGTCGT
>JAKLIM010000031.1 GCA_022709605.1 Bacteroidota bacterium
AAACAATTACAAGGACTTGATTTAGGTTCCCGTTTCAGAAATAATGAAAATATCTATACAAAAATTTATTACACCAAGAATTCCTTTAGCTGTATTGTTAATGGTTTGTTGCCTTGCACTTTGGGCGCTAAGTTATATTTCAACTAATACCGTTCTTCCTTTGCAAAAAAACAATCCGTATTTTTTTACTATCAACAAATTTTTTGCCGACAATTTACTTCTTACAGGTTCATTGATTGTGATCATTACTTTTCTAAATGCCTTTCTGTTAGTACAATTAAATACAAAATTTTCGCTAATTCGCACACGGACTTTTCTTCCGGTATTAATTTATTTAGTATTGATTGCTACTTGGTCATTGGCCGGAATTACTGTTGTAAATCATTTTACATTGACTTTAATAATTATTGCGTTATTTATTTTCATGAATATGTACCGCGACAAACAAGGCGTGGAACAAGCGTTTGCGGGAAGTCTGATTCTGGCTACCGGCAGTTTATTTTCATGTGAATTAATATTGCTGTTACCTGCATTCTGGATTGGGTTTATAATGTTTCAGAGTATGTCATTACGCACATTTCTGGCTTCGTTGTTTGGGGCAATAACGCCGTGGATTCTATATATTTCGGTCCGATTTTATTTACAGCCTGATGTCGACATATTAACAGAATTATTATCAAATTTCAAGACCACTTTTAGATTCACAACACCCTCAATTAATTTAATAATTTACGCTTCATCTCTTGTAATTCTGATCTTTGTCGGATTAGTCGGATTTTTCAATAACCTTCACAGCGATTCAATTCAGACCCGTCAAAGTTTAAAACTATTTGTTATATTGTTTTTTATATCAATTATCATAACTATCGTATTATCAACTAATTTAACAGTACTTTTACCCCTGATAGCAATGTGTTATGCAATGATAATTTCACATCCGCTAAGTTTAAAGAAAAACAACTTTAATTCCATAATATTCATAATTTTCGTTGTTATCAATATTTTTTATGTATTAATCAATTACTTTATATCAATTCAATAATGGAATTTGCTGAACTCGGTTACTTTGGCTTGTTTATTGCTTCGTTTCTTGCAGCCACAGTGGTGCCATTCAGTTCAGAAGTTGTATTCACGGCATTGGTATACAATGGTTTAGATCCTTGGAATGCGGTTTTTGTAGCAACGGCCGGAAACTGGTTGGGTGGTTTATCCTGCTATTATCTCGGACGGATAGGAAAAATAGAATGGATAGAGAAATATCTGAAAATTAAAAAAGAGAAAATGGAGAAATTTATGGATAAATTTCACAAATATGGCGATTGGTTTGCTTTTTTCTCATTTCTACCCGGAATTGGCGATGCAATTGCGGTAGCTTCGGGTTTTTTCAGATGCCGTTTATGGATTGTTGCCTTATCGATGTTGCTTGGTAAATTTGCACGTTATATTATTTGGATGTACACAAGTGGATATTTAACAAGCTGATTTACAATAATTTATTTTAATAAAAAATGTCAGATCGATTTATATTTTACAAAATAAGTATTTTTTATCCGGTAATAATTTTTTCGGTTTTGATTTCAACATCTGTTTTTTCACAAACTTCATTTGTAAAAAAATCGGTGAATTTTGGGATGGAAAAAGCAGAAAACCGTGATATTGAAGCTATTATTATACATTCTACTTTCAACAACTCAGGAGGTGAGAAATATGATATTGATTTAGTAATTAAGCAATTTTCGATCTACAGAGTTTGTTCTCATTATATTATTGGTCGGGAAGGAACAATTTATAAATTGGTTGATGAAAAAGATATCGCATTTCATGCCGGCAGAAGCAGTTTACCGAATGGCAAAACGGCTGTAAACCAGTGTTCGATAGGCATTGAGCTCATCAATTCGATGGATGATATTCCAACAACCGAACAAAATAAAGCACTTATTTATTTAGTGAAAGACATTCAAAACAGACACAAAATCAGTTATATACTTCGACACAGCGATATTGCCCCCGACCGTAAAACCGATCCGTGGAATTTTGACTGGGAGGTGTTTTTGAAGAATCTGTCTAATTACGAATCCTTAACCATTCCGATGGAATAATATTTTTTTAACGAATAATTTTTTGATAATTATCAATGCAAAAAAACCTAATCATTTATATATCAATACTTTTCTTTTGTTTTTCTTCGAATGAAATTCTGGCACAAAACAAATCAATTGAATCAGTCATATCCGATTCATTAACCGCTATTGGCAAAAAATATGCTGCAGTTGGAAGAATAAATGTGACAGGATTTACCGTGAATAAAACTGAAAAGAAAATTACTGTTGTTGGAAGTGAAATACTTTCACAACTGCCATTTCGACCTGAGAATGTAATGCGAATTTACAATTCAATAAAAAATATAACGTCGGAAAAATATCCTGATTATACCATTGTTTGCAAAACAGACAACAAAACCATTGAAGATTTGATTCCCAATTTTTATCGAACCGAAAATTTCGATACCAATAAAAAATGGAAGTTTAAAAACGAAATTAAACCGGTTATTACCAATCTATCACGTCCGTACAACATCTCCAAAGGGCTGAATAACAAACATCTGGCCGTGTGGCAAAGCCACGGAATTTATTTCAATCAGAAACAAAACCGCTGGGAATGGCAACGTCCGCGATTATTTCAGACGGTCGAGGATTTGTACACGCAATCGTACATTTTACCTTTTCTGGTACCCATGCTCGAAAACGCAGGTGCAAATGTTTTTATTCCCCGCGAAAGAGATACCCAGAAAAACGAAATAATTGTTGATAACGACACAAAAAAGAATTACCCCAACCGCTATCATGAAGTGAACGACAGAAAAAGCTGGAAATCGGGATTAGAAGGTTTTGGAAACATTCATGAAACCTGGTTTGATGGTGAAAATCCTTTCAGATCAGGAGCTTACCGATATGTGCAATCGGTAAATGAAGAGGATGAAATGAGCTATGTCGAATGGATTCCGTCATTTCCCAAAGCGGGAAATTATGCAGTTTATGTTTCATATAAAACTGTTGAAAAAAGCGCAACTGATGCGCGCTACAGAGTTTATCATACAGGTGGAGTAACCGAATTTTCAGTCAATCAAACAGTTAACGGAGGAACCTGGTTGTATCTGGGTAATTTCAAATTTGAAGCAGGAAGAAATAATAATCACAAAGTAGTTCTAACGAATTATAGTTCGGTACCAAACCGGATAATCACTGCCGATGCAGTAAAATTTGGCGGCGGCATGGGCAATATTGCACGCAAACCAAGTCAGGTTATCAAACCTGTAAAAGTTTCAGATACTGATAGTTTGACTGCAAATGTAAGCCCTGTTGCAAATCTGCTTGTTTTCGAATCGCAAACAAGCGGTTATCCACGATTTACGGAAGGTGCCCGGTATTGGCTTCAATGGGCAGGAGTTCCGGACAGCATTTATAGCAAATCAAAAGGGGAAAATGATTATACCGATGATTTTCAATCGCGTGGAAATTGGGTAAATTACCTGGCCGGCGGTTCCTCTGTTAACCCTAAAGTACCCGGACTTGGAATACCTATCGATATGGCTTTTGCGTTTCACACCGATGCCGGATTTACTCCAAACGACTCCATTATTGGCACCTTAGGCATTTGTACGGTACAAAACACCGAAGGAAAAACCGATTTTGCAAGTAATATTTCACGTTGGGCTTCGCGCGATCTGACAGACATTGTACAAACACAAATTGTGAGCGATATCCGTCAAAAATTTGCACCGGAATGGACGCGCCGTGGTCTGTGGAATAAATCGTACAGCGAATCCAGAATGCCCGAAGTTCCAACCATGTTGCTCGAATTACTGGCTCATCAGAATTTTGCCGATATGCGTTACGGACTCGATCCTCGCTTTCGTTTTACAGTTAGCAGGGCAATTTACAAAGGGATTTTGAAATATTTAGCTTTCGATTCGGATCAGGAATTTGTAGTTCAACCTCTTCCCGTCGAACAATTTAGTTGTAAATTTATCAAAAAAAATCAACTGGAACTGAATTGGAATGCCGTCACTGATAGTACTGAAATATCAGCAACAGCGAAGCAGTTTGTAATTTATACACGCATTAACAACAGTGGATTTAACAATGGTTTAGTGACTAAAAACAATAAAATTGTAATTGATATTCTGCCCGGGAATATTTATAGTTTTAAAGTTACAGCTTTGAATGATGGTGGCGAAAGTTTTCCTTCCGAAATTTTATCGGCTTATCGTGCTCCGAACGAGCATGGAGAAGTGCTGATAATCAATGGGTTCGACAGAGTGAGTGGTCCGGATAGTTACACTTCAAACGGAGTTGCAGCTGGTTTTTTAAACGATAAAGATGCCGGAGTTCCTTACATTTCGGATATTAGTTTTGTGGGGGCGCAGGTTGAGTTCGACCGCAGAAAGAAATACATCGACAACAATTCACCCGGCTTTGGAGCCAGCAATCGCGATTTTGAAACAGAAGTGATTGCCGGAAATAATTTTGATTATACGTACCAGCACGGCAAAGCAATAAAAGCCGCCGGATTTTCTTTTGTTTCAGTATCGCTCAAATCCGTTTTGAATAACGATATTGATTTAAATAATTATAAATACATTGATTTAATACTCGGCAAGCAAAAACAAACATTCGTAGGAAATGCCAAAAAAGCACCCGAATTTAAAACTTTTCCATTAGCTTTGCAGCAGAAAATAAGAAATTATTGCCAGAATGGCGGAAACCTGATGTTGAGTGGTGCATATATTGCATCGGATTTTTACTCAACTAATTATATTAAAACGGATGAACGGCAATTTCTCGAAAATACACTGAAAATCAAATTTTTATCATCGCAGGCTAATAAAAGCGGAACGATAAAAATGATTTCAGCCCCATTGATTTATACAAAAAAATCTGAGTTTCAATATAATAATTTGCCTAACGAAACAGTTTATTATGTAGAATCAATTGATGCTATCGAGCCGGCAATTCAGGGCGCTTATACTTTTTGTACTTATAAAGATAACGATTTGAGTGCAGGAGTTGCTTATTCCGGAAAATATAAAATTTGCTGTTTTGGCTTTCCATTCGAAACCATCAGCATTGAAAAAGAACGTAATAAATTGATGGAAACAGTTTTAACTTTCTTCTCGAAGAAAAACAAAGAAAAATTATATTAAAAACCTTTTAAAAAAAATCGTAAAACAATGAAAACTACATTAGCAGTCCTTTTCTCAACTATGGTTTTACTTACATCGTGTTTCAATGCAGAAAGTTCGATGCCTTCGGTTACCGGAACAAAATATGAAATTCTTGTTGTAATGAATGATGCAAACTGGAATGCACCTTCGGGACGTGCTCTGTCGGCATTACTCGAACAGGAAATGGTTGGATTACCTCAACCTGAACCGGTTTTGGATGTTTCGCAATGTTCGAAAATTCAATTTTCTGATGTACTGAAACCTTCGAGAAATGTTATAATTACCGACATTTCGGATAAATACACTTCACCAAAAATTGTGTACACCAAAGATAAATTTGCACATCCACAAACGGTGGTTCGCATAGTAGCGCCAAACGATTCGGTATTCGAAGCTACCATTAAAACCTATGGAGAACGCATTCTGGACTACTTTTTACTTACCGAACGCGAACGTCAGTTTTCATACAACAAAGACTATGTAAATGATAAAGCCAAAGCGGAAGTGGAAAAATTGTTTGGAATTCAGATTGATATTCCCATGGGGATTTCGCGTGTTACAAAGAAAACTGATTTCTACTGGATTACAAATGATCAACCAAATGTGCGGCAGGATATTGTTATTTATTCGTATCCGTACACCGATAAAAAAACTTTTACAAAAGAATTTCTGATTGCCAAACGCGATTCGATTATGAAAGTAAATATCCCCGGCGAATTAAAAGGATCGTACATGGGCACCGAAACAAAATATGCAGAACCCTCATTCAGAGAAATTTGGGTAAATAATGGCTATTGTGCTGAACTCCGCGGGCTTTGGAAAATGATGAATGGAGCGTCGATGGGAGGTCCGTTTTACAGTCATACCCGGTTGGACGAAATTAATCAACGGGTCATTACAATCGAAGGTTACATTTTTGCACCGGGCACAAAAAAACGCAATCACATGCGTCAACTCGAAGCCGTTGTTTATTCGGCAAAATTACCACAGGAAATTAATGCAATTAAAGAAGTTTCGGTTGTAGCTGATAAAGAATCAAAAAAATAGGTAATCATATTAAAAATGGCTTGCATGTTATCGATTGCATCTTACATTTGCGTAGTTTATTAAAATTAAATGAATATGGAACCTGAAAAAATAATAATTGGTATAACACACGGCGATATTAACGGAATTGGTTATGAGGTGATATTGAAGACTTTAGCTGATGCAAGAGTAATAGAATCATTTATTCCGGTTATTTACGGTTCGTCAAAAGCAGCTGCATTTCACCGGAAGCATCTCGATATTCAGGGGATAAATTTCAACGTGGTTAATTCAATCAACGAAATTAATCCTAAAAAAATTAATATTATCAATTGTGTTGACGACGAAATAAAAGTTGAACTCGGACATGTAACCGAAGAAGCAGGAAAAGCGGCTTTTGTTGCGCTTGAACGAGCAACTGAAGATTTGAAATCCGGAGCGATTCAGGCATTGGTTACCGGACCGATTAATAAGAAAAACATTCAGTCCGAACAATTTCATTTCCCGGGACACACCGAATACCTTGAACAAAAATTCGGGACAGGAACTCCATCCTTGATGTTGCTGTTAAACGATGTAATGCGGGTAGCAGTTGTTACCGGACACGTTCCGGTGAAGGATATTGCTGAAAAAATTACCACAGAACTTATTGTTGAAAAACTGAAAGTGCTGAATTTGACATTGCAAAATGATTTTTCCATCGTTCGACCCCGCATTGCAGTACTTGGTTTAAACCCACATGCCGGCGACGAAGGTGTAATTGGTAACGAAGAACAAAGTATCATTATTCCGGCTTTGAAGGAAATGGAAAAATCAGGAATACTATGTTTTGGACCGTATCCGGCCGATGGTTTTTTTGGATCGGGAAATTTCAATAAATTCGATGCAATATTGGCAATGTATCACGATCAGGGTTTGATTCCATTCAAAACCGTATCGATGGAAAGCGGTGTTAATTTCACAGCCGGTTTACCGGTCATTCGCACTTCGCCTGCGCATGGTACAGGTTACGACATTGCTGGTCAGAACATTGCATCCGAAGATTCATTCCGTCAGGCAATTTATATGGCTTGCGATATTTATCAAAGACGATTGTGGAATGCGGAAATCAGAGCCAATCCGCTTAAAGTAGAACAAAGAGTGGAACGAAGTGGAAAAATTGAATAGAAAAATATTTTTATAAATACAAAAAATGAGCAAGCTATTAATAGTTTGCTCATTTTTTCTTTCATGTCTTTGCTCTTTGTTCTTTGCTCTTTGCTCTTTGCTCTTTGCTCTTTGTTCTTTGTTCTTTTCTTACTCGTGCCAGTCGCCATTTACCTTAATCAAATCAATCAACTTCTCAACTGCCTCGTCTTCAGGGATATTGCGTTCGATACATTCTTTTTTCTTATACAAACTTACTTTTCCACGTCCGGCACCAACATAGCCATAATCAGCATCAGCCATTTCGCCGGGACCATTTACAATGCAACCCATGATGCCAACTTTAAGCCCTTTCAGGTGCGAAGTACGTGCTTTGATTCGGGCAATTACTGTTTGCAGATTGAACATGGTTCGTCCGCATCCGGGACAAGAAATAAATTCGGTTTTAGTGGTTCGAACCCGTGCAGCCTGCAAAATACCAAAAGCCACCGAATTTACCGCTTCAATGGAAATACTGCCTTCATTTTCGATCAAAATCCCATCTCCAAAGCCGTCGATAAGCAAAACTCCAAAATCTGCAGCTGCTTTAATTTGCAAAAGTTGTAGATCATTTTCGCTGTACTTCCTGCAAATAATAACAGGAACTTCGCATCCGGCATTCAGCAAAGTGTGGAAAAATGCCCTTTGCTCCCCTACTCCATTTTGATGATTAGTATAAAGTAAAACAACAATATTGTTGTTCGATTTCAATATATTTATAATTTCTTCTGATAATTGTGCCAGATTTAATCGCAGAAATTTTGTTGAAGATGAATCTGAAAGGAGATCATGTAATTTATCAACATTGTATACAATAAAATTCTCGCCACTTGTACTTTTTACTTTATTTTCGTTGATTAAATAATCGGGCACAGTGGCAAATCCACCATCTTTTGGTATAAATACCACCGGCACATTTTCTCCACCGATATTTCCTACTGTATTGGTATCACGACGTTTATATTCATATTTCGACAACAAATTACTTTCTACTGCCTGAATATTTGGATGTTGAACTCTTTCATTTATATACGAAACAAGTTGTCGGGCAACCGGAATTTCAGCTTCAGGCTCTTCACTGAGCGACACGCGAATGGTATCGCCAATGCCATCCACAAGTAAAGCGCCAATGCCGACCGCCGATTTTATACGCCCATCTTCACCATCACCGGCTTCGGTAACGCCGAGATGCAGCGGATAATGCATTTCTTCCTGCTCCATTTCTGTAACAAGCAAACGAACCGTTTGCACCATCATTACTGTGTTAGAGGTTTTCATCGAAATAACCACATCGTGGAAATCCTGTTCCCTGCAAATTCTTAAAAATTCCATGCACGATTCTACCATTCCGCGCGAAGTATCACCATATCGGTTCATCATTCGTTCGCTTAACGAACCATGATTCACACCAATGCGAATGGCTGTATTGTGTTTTTTACAAATATCCAGAAATGGTATAAACCGCGCCCGAATTTTCTGATATTCAGTTTCAAATTCTTCGTCGGTATAATCAGATGTATCACCAATTTTGATGCTGCCGACATAATTTCCGGGATTAATGCGCACCTTTTCAACGTATTGCGCAACCACATCGGCTGCATTGGCATTGAAATGAATATCGGCAACCAGCGGTGTCAGGCATCCTTTTTCGCGCAATGCATCATGTATTTTATGTAAACTTTCGGCTTCACGAACTCCCTGCGTAGTAAAACGTACAATTTCACCACCAGCATCCACAATTCTCAAACATTGTTCAACAGAATTTTGTATGTCGTTGGTATCGGTATTAGCCATCGACTGCACCCGAACTGCATTATTTCCACCTACAATTACATTCCCTATACGAATTTCGTCGGATTTACGACGCGAATAATTAAACTGATCGACTTCCCACATTTTATTCAATTTTTTTGGACAAATTCTTTTTTAAAATTATATGAACAGCAATTTTTGGTTCAATAGTTTTTACAAAATTATGATTTTATTTCAGTAATAACAGTCATTTAGCAGAAAAGTTTCAGTTTTCACATTTTTATCTTTGATAATAATAAAAATGTGATTTATGCTAAAAAACATATTTTTTGAATATTTTTTGTTCAAAAGCATTAACTTTGCAACAAAAAATAAGAAATTATGCATTTTCAACCTAAAATTCTTCATACACTGAAGAATTATTCAAAAGAACAGTTTTATACCGATTTGATGGCAGGTGTCATAGTCGGGATTGTAGCACTTCCATTGGCCATTGCTTTTGGTATCGCTTCCGGAGTTTCGCCCGAAAAGGGATTATTTACGGCAGTTATCGCCGGATTTATTGTCTCGCTTTTGGGTGGTAGTCGTGTTCAGATTGGCGGGCCTACAGGAGCGTTTATTGTAATTGTTTATGGAATTGTACAGGAATTTGGTATTGCCGGATTAGCCATTGCAACCATGATTGCAGGTGTGATGCTTGTTGCCATGGGAATTTTAAAACTTGGAAGTGTAATCAAATTTATTCCATTTCCAGTCGTTGTAGGCTTTACAAGTGGTATTGCACTTACAATTTTCACCACTCAAATTAAAGATTTATTCGGACTACAAACCGGCGAACTTCCGGGCGATTTTATTCATAAATGGATTACTTACGGCCATTATATTGGTACTATTAACTTTTGGTCTTTGGGAGTTGGTATTGTTTCGATTCTAATTATAATTATTACCCCAAAATTTTCTAAAAAAATTCCGGGTTCGCTTGTTGCTATCGTTTTTATAACTGTTATTGTATATTTTCTTCGCGAAAAGTTCGGAATTTCGGGCATCGAAACCATTGGCGACCGATTCACAATCAATGCATCCATGCCAAAAGCTGATGCGCCTGTTATAACTTTCGCAATTGTGCAAATGTTGCTTCCCACAGCATTTACCATTGCCATGTTGGGTGCTATTGAATCTTTACTTTCGGCCACTGTGGCCGATGGTGTTATTGGTGATAAACATGATTCGAATACAGAACTTATTGCCCAGGGCATCGCCAATATTGTAGCACCAATTTTTGGTGGTATACCAGCTACAGGTGCCATTGCCCGTACGATGACCAATATTAATAACGGAGGCAGAACTCCGGTTGCAGGCATAATTCATGCATTTGTATTACTGCTGATTATGTTATTTTTAGGAAGTCTTACCAAACATATTCCAATGGCTTGTTTGGCAGGTGTTCTGATTATTGTAGCCTATAACATGAGCGAATGGAGAACGTTCAAAGGATTGTTAAAAAATTCAAAATCAGATGTTTCGGTTTTAATTGCTACTTTTTTACTCACTGTAATTTTCGATTTAACCATTGCCATCGAAATTGGTTTATTACTTGCAGTTTTACTGTTTTTACGTCGAATTTCGGAAACTACGTCGATATCAATTTTTAAAAACGATGTGAATGAATCGGAATATGTAGAAGGAACAGTGGATTCAGAAAAACTAAAAATTCCCATAGGAGTTGAAGTTTACGAAATTGAAGGTCCGTTCTTTTTTGGAGTTGCAAGTAAATTTGAAGAAACTATGAAGCAAATTGGTGACAATCCTCTGGTTCGGATTATCAGAATGAGAAAAGTACCCTTTATCGATTCAACCGGCATACATAACCTTACAAATCTGATAAGTATGTCAAAAAAGGACAACATGCAGATTTTACTTTCCGGTGTAAACGAAAACGTAAAGTCGTCACTTGAAAAAGCAGGAATAGATAAAGTACTTGGCGAGGAAAATATTTGCAGCAACATTAATGAAGCCTTAATAAGAGCTAATGATGTAATCAATTCAATCGACCAAAAAAACATCAGAAAAAAACAGAAGAGTTGACAATCAGCAATATTATTTACCAATATTTGAATTAAAAAGCGCTAAAAAATGAGCATTTTGATATTAAAACTATTGATTTCAATCATATTTTAAAACATCAAAATATTATAATTTTAATGAATTAACGCAATATATTTTATTATCTCAAAGCAAAAACCTATTTTTGTGTAATTTTTTTGATAAAATGGCAAACAAATACGAAGAACTCATCAAAGCATTTGAAACAAAGCTGCGAAAATTGATTTCGGAGTATGAGTCATTACAAGATGAAAATCTACAGTTAGAATCGAAATTAACACAAAAACAAAACGATCTGATTGAAGCTCATCACAGACTTCAGGAACTTCAAAAAAATTACGACCATTTGCTTATTGCCCGAAATATGGGTACATCGGCGGCGGATAAAGCCGAGTCGAAACAACGAATTGACAAATTGGTGCGGGAAATTGACAATTGTTTAGCTCTTTTAGACGAATAGAGCATTATGGAAGACACTTTTTTAATTCATGTACAAATCGGAGGACTCAGACTGCCTCTTCGTATTCCCCGGAAAGACGAGGAAATATATCGTAAAGCTGAAAAGCTGCTTGTAAAATATTTAGATGAATATCAGAAAATGTACAATCAGCGTTCTTATCAGGATATTCTGATTTTAGTATCTTTTCGCCTGGCAGTTATTCTGTCCAAGGAAGAATTGCATCAGGATATTATACCTCTGGCTGAAAAAATTGAAGAATTAGATAAAGAATTAAAACATTTGCTTTCAAAAAAGAAACAATAACTACTGATTAAAAGCAGCAGTTACAAACAATTCTATCCGCATTCCATTGAATTATAGGAACATACCAATTTATGTTTCGCTGGTTCAATGCAATGCGTTTTTTTATACATTTAAAAAAAATTACTCTACAAATAATATTAATACTAACAATTTAAAAAACAGATAACTAAATACAAATCAATACATTATGGTAATATACATATTAATTGGATTGGTTTCTTTTTTAGCTGGTGCCGGAGGATGTTTTATCATCTTCAGGATGCTGAATAAAAAATTAGCCAAAGAAGTACAGGCAGAAGCTGAACTTTTAAAGAAGAATAATCTGATAGAAGTGAAAGAAAAATTCATTGCTCTAAAATCAGAACACGAACAACAGGTTCAACAACGGAATGTAAAAATTCAGGAACGAGAAGTAAAACTTCAGCAGCGCGAAATGCAACTAAACCAAAAACAAGGCGATTTGCAACGCAAAACAAATGAAGTAGAAGCGCTCCGCGAAAGCCACGAACAACAAATTGGGGTTTTAGACGCGAGAAAAAAAGAAATGGAGCATTTGTACCGACAAGCTCAGGATCAACTCGAAACCATTTCAGGTTTATCAGCCGATCAGGCTAAAGAACGATTGGTAGAATCGCTGAAAGAAGAAGCCAAAACCAACGCAATGTCGTACATAAATGACATTATGGATGAGGCTAAAATGACAGCTAATAAGGAAGCAAAACGCATTGTAGTTCAGAGCATTCAACGTATTGCATCTGAAACTGCGATAGAAAATTCGGTAACCGTTTTCCATATCGATTCCGACGAAATTAAAGGACGCATTATCGGTCGCGAAGGAAGAAATATCCGTGCACTGGAAGCTGCAACAGGCGTTGAAATCATTGTTGACGATACCCCTGAAGCGATTGTACTTTCGGCATTCGATCCGGTTCGTCGTGAAATTGCACGTCTTTCGCTGCATCAACTCGTAACGGATGGACGAATTCACCCGGCTCGCATCGAAGAAGTGGTAAATAAAGTACGCAAACAGGTTGAAGAAGAGATAATTGAAATAGGAAAACGCACCACCATTGATCTGGGCGTTCACGGCTTACATCCTGAGCTTATCCGCATGGTGGGTAAAATGAAATATCGGTCGTCGTACGGACAAAACCTGTTGCAACATTCGCGCGAAGTAGCCAACCTGTGTGCTACCATGGCTTCGGAACTCGGATTGAATCCTAAAAAAGCCAAACGTGCCGGACTGTTACACGATATCGGGAAAGTGCCTGATGATGAACCGGAATTGCCACATGCAATACTTGGTATGCGTCTTGCTGAAAAGTACAAGGAAAAACCAGATATTTGTAATGCAATCGGCGCTCACCACGACGAAGTGGAAATGGAAACCTTGATTGCCCCTATCGTACAGGTCTGTGATGCCATTTCGGGTGCACGCCCCGGAGCTCGTCGCGAAATAGTAGAAGCGTATATCAAACGGTTAAACGACCTCGAAAATCTGGCGCTTCAATACCCGGGCGTTATTAAAACTTATGCCATTCAGGCTGGTCGCGAACTTCGTGTAATTGTAGGTGCCGACAAGATTGATGATAAAGAAACTGAATTATTATCGTTCGATATTGCCAAAAAAATTCAGGATGAAATGACTTATCCGGGACAGGTAAAAATTACGGTTATCCGTGAAACACGTGCGGTAAGTTACGCTAAATAAGTCAATTACAATTTCCTCAAGGAAATTCAGAATATAAGTCGGTAGTAAATAGTGAAAAAAATATTTTTCCTAAGTACTACCGATTTTTTCAATATTTATTTTATTAAAATTGAAAAATTATTTAGAATAATAAATGATAAAATTATGAGAAAAAAGAGTCAAACTATATTTCGGATCTCATTAATTATCAACGTTATACTGATTTTGGTTATTTCAATAATAGCCTTTCAATTCAGCGGAAAAATATATGACAAAATTGCATCATTCCGAAGCTGTAAAATTGTCATGTTGGGCGATTCATTTATCTCACGTGGAAACTGGAATAAAGACTTAAACAGAACTGATATAAAAAACAGCGGATTTGGCGGGAGCACAACTTCACATTACATAGGAATGCTAAAAAGTAAGGTAATAAAATTTGAACCTGAAATTTGCTTTATTATAGGTGGCACCAATGACATATCAGTTGGAATTCCGTTAAGCAGAACTTACAAAAACTTTGAATTGATAGTAGACACTCTCTTAAAATACAATATTGAACCGGTTTTGCAAAGTACACCTTTTGTTAATCAACCGGGAGATAGTGTTGTAAATTCAAAAATTGACAGTTTGAATCATTTCCTTAACCAACTGGCTACTAACCGGAAAATTATTTATCTGAATATAAATACATTTCTATCAGAAAACAAACGATTAAAAAGTGAATATTCGAAAGATGGTGTGCATATAAACGAAAAAGCCTATAAAATTTGGATTTCACACATAAAAAAAACTTTAGTTCAAAAAGGAATTTAATGGAGTAAATGATTTTTTGTGGTATACAATTTGTTAGTAAATATATCGAAAAGAAGTTATATCTTTGTACCCAATCAGAATAATCAATAATATTGCTACTCATTTGATCCTAAACAGTTTCAATGATTTTTGCAAATAATTGATTAGTAAGATTTTAACTGCAACATGGGGCTGTTTGGTTTTGACAGCAGGCAGAAAGGATATGTAAGCATGTCGAGCTTTGAGAAAACAGCTCGTTAATCCAGGGTCTCAAACAACTAACTGGCGAAACTAATTACGCTCTTGCTGCTTAATCGAATCAAGTAGATTAGGCTTAATTCCGGCACAAGGTGCTGGAACGAGACATTTCCCGGCGGCCGTCGCTTCGAGGCCAATGAATTGGAAGTGCAGCTAAATCGGAGATAGTTGCGGTTTGCCTTGAAACCGCAATGAAAACAAAAAGGATAAGGCGTAGATTGGTGGCTTCGGTCTTACCTGCGCACGAAAACCTAAGCGAAGATAAACATGTAGAAAGCTTATTATTTCCTTGTTTGGACGAGGGTTCGACTCCCTCCAGCTCCACAATTTTTATTTAAACCTCTTTAAATCAGTTAGTTACAAAACTAAAACAATGTATTTAAATCGTGTATAATCGTGTATTTATTATAACTAATTAAAAACTAATTATTTACAATCAAATTAATACACGATTATGCCACGAAAACAAAGTATTATTATCTTTCCTAAGCTCAACGATCGCGGTGGCGATTTAACTCGGAAGTGGTATGTAGAATGGAAATGGAGAATGCCCGGAGAATCAGATCAAAGAATCGAACGGCATTATAAAGGGTTGGCCGAAGGGACTGATGCCGACCGACGCAAAATTGCGAAGCAGGTAATAAAAGATAAAACCGAATGGTTGAAATCAGGTGCATACCTAAAAGGCAATCAAACCAGGGTGTATGCCGATGAACTCCTATACCGTAATGAAGCTAAAATGTTTGGCGAAGCTCGCGCACAGGTCGTAACAACCAGGACCAATCTGAGCGAATTCCTGATTGTAATAAAACAAAAGGTAAACAAGAAGAGTTACGAAAATTACGTAAGTAAGCTTCGCATTTTCAACGCATTTCTCAAATCAAACCGATTTGACGAACTATCCATCAACAACCTGAACAGGCAACATATAATTGACTTTTCAGTGTTTCTTTCGTCCAACCAAAAGTTATCACGTCTCACTATCAAAAAATACATTCAAATCATACACACCTTTTTCGATTTCGAACTTGACAGAGGTAATATAGCAACTAATCCAGCCGAACGCATTCCGGCCATGGGTATTATTGTCGATCAGGCAGCAGTGCCATTCCAGCGCGATGAACGTATTCGCCTGAAAGAGGCAATTGAAAAGAAAGATCCACAGCTTTGGTTGGCCTGTGAGATTCAATATTATTGTGCTATTCGTCCTGGAACTGAACTCCGGTTAATGCGGATTGGTTGGATTGATTTTGACCGTAAAAAGTTCCGTATTCCAAGTCCTGAAGCTAAAAATTCACTTATCGAATTAGTTGATATCCCGGAATTTCTTTTCGAAAAACTAATCAATTTAAAACAATATAATCCCGATTTATACCTGTTTGGAAAATACGGACAGCCGAATACTGAAGCAGTAGGAAAAAATACACTCCGGAACAGATTTAACCGATATCGCGATGAAATCGGTATTTCTCCGGATCGTAAATTTTATTCCTGGAAACATACCGGAGCTATTCAATTGCTCGACAATGGAGTACAGCCTCACGATCTTCAGGGACATTTACGACATAAAAGTTTTTCCACAACCGAAGTTTACATTAAAAAACGTGCCGGCAGTACCGAAAACAAGGTAACTAGATATACTTCAGAAATTTGAACATTCGAACTACCTTATTTCAATCGATAAAACCAACCTTTAACCGGTGTTTTCATATTTGATTTTTGACGCTCAAATTTAATTGGAATATAGATTTGATTTTCGTGTTCAAATTTATTATCAACATCAATTTCAGGACGATCTCCAAACGTAAATTCATAAATGTGCGATAAATCCACAAGATCATTTGCATAATAATCTGCAATTATTCCATAATTACCAACCAATCTTAAAGTTTCGGTACAAATAATTTTATAGTTAGCAGTTACCCATGCTGCAAAGTTTGTAAGTTTAGCATCAGTTATCGGACCATATTCCGGAAGGTTATCAACATACGGAAATGGATATTCT
>JAKLIM010000310.1 GCA_022709605.1 Bacteroidota bacterium
GAAGTGTCAGAGAAAATGAATTTCTGAATTAAAATTTGAAATTCAAACACATGGTTTAAGTAAATGTTTTTTTAGTATAAAATTATCTTAAAATAAGTATTAATCAAAACAATCTCTTGATTTTGGGCGTTATCTGATTAAATTATTTAAAAAGCATTAATATGGAAAATCAGGAAAAATCATTGATCAAGGTTTTTAAAGGAGGCCCTTATCTTGTAACAGGCGAATTTAAAATTGTAATGCCTTCGGGCCAAGAAAATATTGTTACCGACCCACATCTTTGTCGTTGTGGACTGAGTAAAAATAAACCATTTTGCGATGGTGCCCATACAAAAAGCGATTTTGACAAGTAGTCAGTTTCATTATTTCAATAAAAAAGGTGCAATTAGCACCTTTTTTTATTTCAAAACATTTCTAAATCACCCTTTTCAAATTTATATAAAAAGAAATTTTCATATTTGTTATAGTTGAATTAAGCCATGGAAGTGCTTTTAAGTCAAAATGAGATATTTTTACGGTGCGATTCTTTTTTTTTGCTGGTAGTTATAACAACAATGAATTGAAATTTTTTTAATTTAAAAAGTCCCCTTTTTTGTTAATAAACCGGTAAAAATTTCTAACTTTACAAACCAATTTATTCGGTAAATTATATTTTTTTTGTATGAATAAAAAGACTAAAATTCTCGTTTTCTCTGCTATTATTCTGCTCATTGCAGGTATGGCTTTGTATCCACAAATGAAAAAATGGTTTGCAACCAATGAATCTCATGCAATAGAAAAACCAAAAGATTCCCAAAAGAAACAGCCATTGAATGTAAATGCACAAATTATAAAGATTGAACGCATTACAGATATTTACAGAACCAAAGGATTGTTGATACCCGATGAAGAAGTGGATTTGATTTTTGAAACATCAGGAAGAGTTACCAATATTTATTTCAACGAAGGTTCGTCGGTTCGAAAAGGCCAATTATTGGCAAAAGTGAATGACAAACCGCTACAGGCTGAGCTGAAAAAACTCGAATCACAATTACCATTGGCTCAGGAACGGGTTTTCCGTCAAAAATCATTATTAGACAAAGATGCTGTGAGTCAGGAAGCTTTCGAATCGGTAAACACCGAGCTTGAAAAACTGAAAGCAGATATTGAATTGGCCAAAGCGCGCATAGCTCAAACCGAACTTCGTGCACCTTTCGATGGAATTATCGGTTTACGTTTGATCAGCGAAGGAGCTTACGCATCGCCCACAAAAGTAATTTCGAAACTCACCAAAATTTCACCATTGAAAATTGAATTTTCGGTAAATGAAAAGCAAGCCAACGAAATCAGAAACGGCATTTCACTTTCTTTCAGTATTGAGAACGACAAAAATACGTATCAGGCAACCGTTTACGCTGTGGAATCGAAACTCGATGAAGCCACTTTATCGTTGAAAGCGCGCGCCCGTTATCCAAATCCGGGTGGAAAATTAAAACCGGGTCACTCAGCAACCATCGAAATTAAAATGAAAGAAATAAACAATGCCATTGTTGTTCCGAGCATTGCTACGCTGGCCGAAATGGGACGTGATATTGCATTTGTATATAAAAACGGAAAGGCACAACAGGTTGAATTGAAAAAAGGAATGAGAACAGCTTCGTCCATTCAAATTCTCGATGGTCTGCAACCCGGCGACACGCTTCTGGTAAGTGGAGTAATGCAGTTACGCGACGGAATGCCGGTGACAATTGATAAAATTGAGTAAATGTGCCAATAAGATAATTTGCCAATATGACAATTCGTAAATTCTTCTATGAAACAATATAATTAATATAGAGAATAAAGTAACGCGAAACCCGAAACATGAAACAAACAACAAACCTTTCAAACGCCAAATAAAATAAATGAATATTTCAGAAGTAAGCATTAAACGTCCGGTATTAGCCACAGTTATTGTGTTAACTATTTTTCTGTTGGGAATAATTGGTTACACGTATCTTGGTGTGCGCGAATATCCAAACGTTGACAATCCGATTATTACTGTTGAAGTTTCGTATCCGGGTGCCAATGCCGAAATTATTGAAAATCAGATTACTGAACCATTGGAACAGAATATTAACGGAATTCCTGGTATTCGGTCCTTGACAAGTCAGAGCAGTCAGGGAAATTCCCGCATAACCGTTGAGTTTGAATTAAGTGTCGATCTGGAAACTGCTGCGAATGATGTTCGGGATAAAGTTTCGCGTGCACAACGCTTTCTACCAAACGATTGCGACCCTCCAACCGTTTCGAAAGCCGATGCTGATTCTGATCCGATTATTCAAATTACCATCGAAAGCGAAAGTCGTTCGTTGCTTGAACTGAGCGAAATAGCTGATTTGACTGTAAAGGAGCGATTGCAGACCATCCCGAATGTGAGTTCGGTGGGAATTTGGGGCGAAAACAGATACTCCATGCGACTTTGGCTCGACCCCTCGAAAATGGCCGCTTACGGAATTACTCCCATGGACGTTAAAAGCGCTATCGATAAAGAAAATGTTGAATTGCCTTCGGGAAGTATCGAAGGAGATAAAATTGAATTATCAATACGTACCTTGGGTTTACTCCAAACGCCTGAAGATTTCAACAATGTTATTGTAAAAAAAGACAATTACAGGTTGGTGAGATTCAGCGACATTGGCAAAGCAGAATTAGATACTGAAAACCGGAAAAACATACTTCGCCGAAACGGAATTCCGATGGTAAGTTGTGTCATTGTTCCACAACCCGGAGCCAATCAGATTAACATAGCCGATGAAGTAAATTTGCGGCTTGAACAATTAAAGAAGGATTTACCGAAAGATGTAAAAGTAGAAGTAGCTTTTGATAATACGAAATTTATCAGGGCTTCCATCAGCGAAGTGGAGGAAACAATCTACATCGCATTTTTACTGGTTATCATCATTATTTTTGTTTTTTTGCGCGACTGGCGTGTTACAATTATTCCGGTTGCGGTTATTCCGGTTTCGCTCGTGGGTGCTTTTTTTGTAATGTACATTTTTGGATATTCGATAAATGTACTTTCGATGTTGGCTGTGGTGCTTGCCGTGGGGCTGGTAGTGGACGATGCCATTGTGGTAACTGAGAATATTTATCAAAAAATTGAAAACGGCATGGCTCCGCTTGAAGCAGGAATTGAAGGTTCGAAGGAAATTTTCTTTGCTGTGGTATCAACGACTATTACGTTGGTTGCTGTATTTTTTCCTATCGTTTTTCTCGAGGGAATGACGGGACGATTATTCCGCGAATTTAGTATTGTCGTTTCTGGAGCTGTAATTATTTCGGCTTTTGTGGCGCTGACTTTCACTCCTATGTTGTCGACTAAATTTCTCAAAAGAAGAGAAAAACACAACTGGATTTACCGAAAATCAGAACCATTTTTCACCGGAATGAATAATGTGTACGAAAGAGCTTTGCATTATTTTATCCAACATAAAGTATTGGTATTTCCTATTATTGGGGTTACAATTTTATTAATATTTTTATTGTGGAATAATATTCCTGCCGAAATGGCACCGCTCGAAGACCGATCGCTAATTACCATACGCACTTCGGCTCCCGAGGGTGCAACTTTCGAATTTTCAAGGGATTACAACACTAAAATAGCTGAGATTGTTGACTCTGTTGCTCCTGAGCGCAAATTGAATGTTAACATATCAAGAGGTGGCTGGGGAATGATACGAATTATTCTACCCGATTTAAAAGACCGCGAACGCAGTCAAATGGAAATTGCCGACAATCTCTCGAAAGCTGTAAAATCGGAAACAGAAGCCCGTGCTTTTGTGCAACAGCAATCTACTTTTGGCGGACGGCGAACAAGCATGCCCATTCAATACGTATTACAAGCGCCTAATATTGAACTTTTGCAGGAGTTTATTCCAAAATTTATGGAAAAAGTAAACGAAAGTCCGATGTTTGTTATGGCCGATGTCAATCTTAAATTTACCAAACCCGAAACACGTGTGCTTATTGACAGAGATAAAGCCACATTGCTCGGTGTAAGTACCCGTGATATTGGACAAACACTTCAATATGCATTAAGTGGTCAGCGCATGGGATATTTTTACATGAACGGAAAACAATATCAGATTTTGGGTGAGATTAACCGGCAACAACGTAACTCGCCGCTCGACCTGAAATCGATTTACGTGAAAAATAATAAAACTGAAATGATTCAGCTCGACAATTTGGTTGAATTGAAAGAATCGGTTGCGCCACCACAATTGTACCGATACAACCGTTTCAGTTCGGCCACTGTGTCTACCGGACTTGCACCCGGAGTGGCCATTGGAAGTGGATTGGACGAAATGGATCGCATAGCCAAAGAAACATTGAACGAAAGTTTCCGTACAGCTTTATCGGGCGATTCGAAGGATTTCCGCGAAAGTTCATCCAGTTTGATGTTTGCTTTCGTATTGGCTCTGGTGCTTATTTTTCTCATTCTGGCAGCTCAATTCGAGAGTTTGAAAGATCCTTTTGTCATTATGTTTACCGTTCCTTTGGCTGTGGCAGGCGCATTAATATTTATGTATTTTAGCGATATTTCAATGAATAT
>JAKLIM010000311.1 GCA_022709605.1 Bacteroidota bacterium
CATACCATTGGTTAATGACTTATCTTCAGGGGTTTTACCCTGAATTTTAGTGTTTGTAACATAACTACAATCTGTAGCTTTGCTGACGGGTATTTTTTCTGAAAAAGCTTTACCTGTAGGTGTATTTTTCTGAAATGCCTGTGCTTTAAATTGGGTCGTTTTAGTAAGTTTTACCGGCATTGTGTAAATTTTTGAACGTTTGTCGGGAGTGGAATTATCGATTGTATAACGTATTTCTGCTTCCGGATTGTCACATCTCAACGAAACTTCAACAATATTCGAAGGGATTGCACTCACTTTTGCATTTATATCAAAAAACGCTTTGGATGCATTGATATCCAATGCTTTAAACCGATCAAAAGCATTGAGCATATTTGCGGAAAAACGGGTCCAGTTTTTATTTTCAGGATTTGTCCACAGTACTTCCGACAATGCCGAAGCCCGTGGATAAGCCATGTATTCAACATGCGAAGCCGAAGTTATGTATTCTGTCCAGACATTTGCCTGAGCCCCAATGATATATTTGGCTTCTTCGGCAGTTAAAACCTTTGGAACCGGTTCAAAATCATACACTTTAATCAAAGGTACGTAACCTCCAATGGCAGTGGGTTCGGTGGCAGGTTCGGCCTGATAAAAATCGAAATAACAGTGCGACATGGGTGTCATAATTACGTTGTGACCACTTTTGGCAGCAGCAATTCCGCCATCGATACCGCGCCACGACATAACAGTGGCATTAGGAGCGAGTCCACCTTCGAGAATTTCGTCCCAGCCAATAATTTTCCGACCTTGGGCATTCACAAATTTCTCAATTCGCTGTATAAAATAGCTCTGCAACTCATGTTCATCCTTCAGTTTAAGCTTCTTAATTCTGGCCTGACAATCGGGACAGTTTTTCCATCGGGTTTTCGGACATTCGTCGCCACCGATGTGGATATATTCAGAAGGAAAAATAGCCATAATTTCGGACAAAACATCTTCGAGAAAAGTAAAATTTGTTTCACGCGTACAAAACACATCATCGAAAACGCCCCATTTGGTAGCTACATTCAGGGGTTTTTGAGTGCAACTCAAATATGGATACGCTGCAATTGCTGCCATAGCGTGTCCCGGCATTTCTATTTCCGGAATTACAGTAATGAACTTAGAAGCAGCATATTTTACTATTTCACGGGCTTCGTCTTGCGTATAATAACCGCCATACAATTTATTATCGAACTGTTGCGGCATGTTTTCGTAATAATGTCCGATCAAAGTTTCTGGGCGTTGCGAACCAATTTCGGTCAACAGGGGATATTTTTTAATTTCAATTCTCCATCCCTGATCATCAGTAAGATGCCAGTGAAAACGATTCAACTTATGAATGGCCATGGCATCGATGTATTTTTTTATAAATTCGACCGGAAAAAAGTGACGACACACGTCCAAATGCAATCCACGGTACGAAAATCGTGGTGCATCTTCAATGTTAACACAAGGTATTTCCCATTTTTTAATGTCAGAACGGTTTTTTCCATAAATATCGGCCGGAAGCAATTGGTACAAAGTTTGCAGAGCGTAAAAAATTCCTGTTGGAGAAGCCGCTTCAATACGTATCAATCGGGGCGAAACCGATAATCGATAGGCTTCATTATTGGTAAAAGCTGAATCAGTTTTAATAAATTCAATTTTTGATGTACTGTTAGCCTCAGTTAATTTCAAATTGATGCCGGTTACACGATTAAATTGCGTTTCGAACTGTACAGCAATATTTAGTACTTCAACATCATTGGTTAATACCGATAAAAATGTTTTATTGTCAAATTTAAAATTTCCTATTTGGGGAGATAATTTTTGAGGATAAGGAATAATGCTATATGTATTTATTGCTAATGCATTGACAGTCAGAAATAATAAACCAATTAAATAATAGTGTTTGTTTCTTAAAAAGATATTTGATTTCATATTAAAATAGATTTTGTTTGTTTACTGTACAAATATACAAACTTTTATGACTCAAAAAAGCAGCTCCGCTGACCAAAACTACAGATTAATAAAACATTACAATATAAAAAAGATTTTATAATTACAAATCACTAATTATCAACATATTAAAAATAAAACTTATAGCTAATGCAAAAAAAACAGGCAAATAATCATAAACAAAAAGAATAAATATGTATTTTAGTGCACTGAAAAAACCAAAAACACAAAACATGCTCATCATTGGAATAGCCGGTGGAACCGGATCAGGAAAAACCACCGTAGTTAAAAAAATTGTTGATAAACTTCCCGAAGGCGAAGTTGTGATTCTACCACAAGACTCATATTACCGCGACAGCAGTCATTTACCGCTCGAAGATCGATTAGAGATTAATTTCGATCATCCCGATTCGATTGAATTCGAACTGTTGATTAAACATTTGAAAGAACTTCGAAAAGGTCATGCCATTCAGCAGCCCATTTATTCGTACCTTACCTGCACACGCGCCTCGGAGACCATTCCGGTAAAACCATGTCACATTATCATTGTGGAAGGAATTTTGGTACTTACAAATCCGGATTTGCGTAAAATGATGGATTTGAAAGTTTTTGTTGATGCCGATGCCGACGACAGGTTAATACGTGTCATCAATCGTGATATTGTGGAACGCGGACGATCGGTAAACAAAGTGATGGAGCGCTACGAACATACCGTAAAACCCATGCACCTGCAGTTTATTGAACCGACAAAAAGATTTGCTGACCTCATAATTCCACAAGGTGGAAATAATCATATTGCCATTGACATTTTGACAAAATACATTGAGAACAATCTGAATTTAAAGAACTTATAAAGTTCAAATAAAAAAAACTTATCTTATGAAATTAACCGATTTAACCAAAATTATGTTCCTTGACATCGAAACAGTACCATTAAATTCTGAATTTCAAGAACTTAATGGTGAGTTATCGCATTTGTGGGAGGAAAAATTTAATCTCATATCAAAACGAACGCCTGAAAAATACCCGACCGAAACAACTGCTGCACAAGCGTTTGAAAATAGTGCGGGTATTTATGCCGAATTTGGCAAAATTGTTTGTATTTCAGTAGGTTTCATTCATCTACGCGGCCTCGAAATGCACTTCCGAACCAAATCTTTTGCCGGCGATGACGAAAAAAAGTTACTGAATGAATTTTCGCAGCTTATCTCAAAGTTTTGCATTACCAATGAACATACTTTTTGCGGTCATAATATTAAGGAATTTGACATTCCGTACATTTGCCGCAGAATGCTGATAAACGGGATTGCGTTGCCTTCAATTTTACAGATTTCAGGTAAAAAACCCTGGGAAATTAGCTTCATCGATACACTCGAAATGTGGAAATTTGGCGATTATAAAAATTATACGTCGCTGAAACTACTCACAGCCGTGTTTGGTATTCCTACCCCGAAAGACGATATTGATGGAAGTCAGGTGGCCGCCGTTTATTACAAAGAGAAAAATATAAAACGAATAGCACTTTATTGTCAGAAAGATGTGGTGGCAACAGCACAGGTTTTTCTACGTATGAATAGTTTAAATACAATAAAGGAGGAAAATATCGAATTTATATAAAAATAGGCTTATGATTAGAAAGGAAACTTATATTGTACTGATAATCATTTCATTATTATTTTTATCGTGTAAAAAAACAATAATTGAAGATATTTCGAGTGTATTACCAACATTTGACACAGTAAAGATTACAGCACAAGATTCATTTAGAGTCGGCACAATTTACGGATCAACCTCCTACTTTAACTACAGAGATGAAATGATGGGTTACGATTACCAAATGGCTCGTCATTTGGCTGATTATTTAAAACTCAAAATTAAAATTATAGTAGCAAAGGATGAAAGTGAATTGACTAAAATGCTCAATGAAAACGAAATAGATTTAGCTGCATACAATTTTATTATTACTAAAGAACTAAAATCGCAATTTAGTTTTGTATTTCCACAGCCCGAAAGTCAGATGGTTTTAGTACAGAATATTGGCATTCGGACCATTTCGGATGCCACTGAACTGAATGGAAAAACAGTTTATGTAAAGCCCAATACGGCATACCATAATCGATTAGTGAATTTGAACAAAGAAATTGGTGGTGAGATTACAATAAAATTTGTCCCTGACTCGATAAGCCATGACGAATTACTTGAAATGATCGCAAATAAAAATGCAGAATTTACTGTTGCCAGCAACCGAACAGCCCAATTATATAAATCTCAATTCAAAGGTTTGGATTGTAGAATGCCCATAACTTTTAATCTGAAAAACGGTTGGTTGATTAATAAAGATGACACAACATTACTAAGAAAGATTGAAACCTGGCTTAATGAACCCAAGACAAAACAATACGAATCAAATCGTTACATTGAATACTGGGAAAAAAGTCCTTATTTTGCTTCTAAAAAAATAAGAATTCCGAAGGGTGCAATTTCTCCTTATGATGCGTACTTTAAGAAATATGCACTAGAAATTAACTGGGACTGGCAATTGCTTGCAGCCGTTGCTTTTCACGAGTCGGGTTTCGATGGCGAACAGGTTTC
>JAKLIM010000312.1 GCA_022709605.1 Bacteroidota bacterium
TAAACATTACGAACGATACTTTACTTGTTGTTCACCTCGTTCCTGAAAATAATTTGAAGGAACTGGTTGTTTCAGCCAAGGCGCAAAGTACGCCCGGAGTTACACGCATTTCGGCTGCTGAATTGCAATTGATTCCGATCATCGGTGGAAAACCCGATGTGCTCAAAGCCATTCAATTGTTGCCCGGAGTACTTTCGCAATCGGAAGGCATGAGTCTTATTTTGGTTCGAGGAGGTGAACCCGGACAAAATCTTTATTTGTTGGACAATGTTCCTTTAACTTACGTCAATCATTTGGGCGGTTTTACATCCGTTTTTAACCCCGACATGATTAATTCGGTTGATTTGTATAAAAGTAATTTCCCGGCACGTCAGGGTGGTAAACTATCTTCCATTGTTGACATTACGCAGCGCGAAGGCGATGTTTCCAAACCCAAAGGTTCGTTTAGCATCGGTATTATTGATGCAACATTAACATTAGAAGGTCCATTGGCGAACAAAAAAATGAGCTATTTAATTACTGCCCGAAAAACACTGTATGATGCTGTAATGGCAGCAACTTCCTATTTTTCTTCCGGTAATGATGGTGTTCTCACCTACGGTTTTCATGACATAAATGCTAAACTGACCTGGAAACCAGATAATGTGAATATTTTCAGTTTTAATTTTTATCAGGGTAGCGATTATATCAATATCTGGAGTAAAGAAACCGAAAAAAATCCGAACGAAAAAAATCACACTTTACAAGCATGGGGAAACGTAATGGCTGCCGGTCGCTGGAAAAGGGTGTTCGGTTCAAAACTTCATGCGGAGAATATTCTTTCGGCAAGCAGGTATAACAACGGTTGGAAGCAGAGATATTCATATAAAGAAAACGATTCAATTCTTAATGACAAAGTAGCTTATCGTACTTCTGTAACCGATATTTCAATGCGTTCGAACTGGAAATACGAGCTTTTACGAAACTGGAATGTTGAATTTGGCGGTTTAGCATCTTCGCTCAGCTACGAACCCAGCTACTTTTATTCATCGTACGATACTGAGAATAAACCCCGTGAGATATTCCGTTCATTCGAATCGGCTCTCTATCTCGAAAATAAAATACAGCTGTTTTCACGATTGTTGTTTCAGCCTTCGATCCGGTTTGTGCATTATGTAAATGATGGTAATAAGTTCAATGCGTGGGAACCGCGGTTAAGTTTGGGATATAAAATATCCAACTCTCAAAATTTGAGTGTTAATTATCAGCGGATTACTCAAAATTCTCATTTGGTTTTTGCTCAGGGTGCCTTTTTTAAACAGGAAATATGGCTTCCGGCATCAAAAAATATTGTTCCGCAAGCCGGTCGTCAGTTATCATTAAGTTGGAATAGTTCGTATTTTGATGCAAAATATTCCACCGAAATAAATGCCTACTATAAGAAAATGAGCAATTTAGCCACATTGAAAGAAGGATATGAAAATATGGTGGGGATGGAAGGAACTGAAAATAAAATGGAAACAAACGGCGAGGGTTTGGCGTATGGAACCGAATTTACTTTGAGAAAAAATACCGGAAAGTGGACCGGATCCCTTGGTTATGCGTGGTCGGTGGCAAATCGTAGGTATGAGCACATTAACAGTGGCAACACCTACGAATTTGACTATAACAGACCGCATAATATCATCCTGAATATCAGCAGGCAATTGAAAAATAACTGGACATTCAATGCTGTTTGGGTTTATCAAACGGGGCAACCGTACACACCTGCACTTGGTAAGATATTTACAATTGATTTGACTAATTCCAAACTAAGCACAGAGCTGATTTACGGAGAAAAGAATAGCGATCGCATGGTTGATTATCATCGCCTTGACTTGGGCTTAAACCACACGATTAAAACAAGAAAGGGTAATAAAGCCGTCTGGACTTATTCGCTCTACAATGCTTACAATCATATAAATCCGTATAATTATTATTACGAAAACGACAATCACGATCAGAATGGCGTTGATTTTGCAAAACCGTTGAAACTTTATAAAATAAGTTTGTTCAATTTTATTCCATCAATTTCGTATAAATACTTTTTTTGAAAAAAGTGTTTTTCACCAATAATTAAATCGTTTTCAGCAGTCGGACAGTGCCAATCGTCGGACGCAAAGTTCCGGTGAATGATATGTTCCGGTATATCCGGCATTCCCATATTTTTGTAATTGGTTGATTGTGGTTTGTGTTGAAATTGACAGTATTAAAGTATGTTAATTATTGTGGTGGGTAATTTTATATTCAACTAAAAATTATATTTTTGTATCGAATTTTTTAAGAAACTAATGAGAAATTAGCTTCCGGATAAGATCTTTAATACGACGTGATTTAACTACTTATTACCTGACTTTTTGAGAATTTCTTGTTTTGTTTACAATCTCCACTTTTTTTGTTTTCGAGGGATAATAAATTTAGTTATATCCTCTTATCTGAAAACAGCGAATTACATTATTTACATTTTAATAAAGCATTTGTAGCTTATAATTTTTAATACAGGCTTGCCCCCTGAATTAGATTATAATATTGCATAAAAAAAAGCCCTTACGCAAGGCTAAACTACGAAAACGAAGGACAATCCGGATAGCGTTCGACTGAACACTCATGGAAAGTCTCCAGTTGATGTATATCGTAGAATGAATTTTTAAGAAAATGGTAGCGATCCTGCCATTCGGCAAATAGTTTGAACATACGCCGTCCCGTAGTTTCGGGACGGAAGAATTAAGAATGAATGATTTATATATTAACAGAATAATGAAATGAATAACAATATATATTGAGCTGAAAAAAGCGGAGCCGGAATCCTGTTTGTTAGCGCACACATATTCCGACTTCCGCCAGCTCTCCCTAACCATTTAGAAAAGGAGGTAACAAAGGTACAAACAAACCTACATTTACGCAAATTATGCGGGAATAATTATGACGCACTAAAACTCTCGTAAGCTGAGCATTACAATCAGCAAATATTGTGCTCAAAAAAATAGTTTCAAACAATTGAAACTTAGTTTATACTCAAAAAAAAATAATTATTATGAAAAAATATATATATTTATTCGCTTTTTTAGCAATTACGTTTACATCGTGTGATGAAAAAGATGTAGATACTTTAAGTCGAATTTCAGATTCAAAAACTATAAACAGTAATATCGATGTACTAAGTTTTTTAATAGCAAAGGCTTCAGGCGACAATTTGGAATTTAGAAATCTAATTAAAGAAGAAATTGGTAGAAAATTTGATTATGATTATGATGCTTTGTTAGTTACATTTATTGGGAAAGAAATTGATGGTGAGAAATTTGAAAAGATTCTTGCTAACCATTCTGATGGAAAATATACATCAGATCAAATCGTCAACATGATAAAATCAAGTGGATATTTGCAAATATCTATTCCAGTATTATTTGATGAGTTTGACCCAAATTCAACTACTCCGATAACTGTTGCAATACCTATTGAAACTCAGTTAGAAACTGCTAATCAATTTATTGGATATAATGCTGATGGTAGCTCAATAACAATTAGTGCAAAATCTCCACCTAATAAAGTTGTTTTTGTTATTATGATGTCAGAACGAGTTGACAATGACGGTAATTTACAAGTAAATGAAAATGGATTGTACATTGAGAAGGCAGAAAGAATACATTTTTCTAAAGCTATTGTTCAAAATAACAAACAACAACGTGTAAAATCTTATAAACCAAAATTCATTGAGGTGCTTACTAATGAAGCATACGATACAATGTTAAAACAAAATTCGAGTAAAGATGCATTACAAATAAAAAGCATTTCAGATCAGTTGAGAACTAAAGGCAGTATAAATAATGTTCTTGGCAATTATCTCATTGCGCAAGCCAAATATGTAAATACAATTCAATTGCAATGGCAGCCAGTTGAAGGTGCAAATCGTTTCGTGGTTTATAGAAGTGGGTATAAGAACGTTAATGGTTCAAAAGTGTATTTTCCTGATTTGCAAATAGCAGACTTATCAAATACCTACACAAAATCTGATTTAGTAGATTACTCTAATGAAGAATATTCATATTATATATCATATTATAACGGAACATCTTTTCTTGGACAATCGTATGTTGTGTCTTTACATTCGTCACATCGTAAAAACAATGGAATCGAGTATGTTCAAAAAATTGTAGCTTCAAAACGTATGGTTGAAATTCTTGAGGGTTGGTGGGCTTCCGAACTTGAAATTAGAGCTCAAATCACTTATATTAATTCTCAAGAACAACAGAGTAATGGTGGAGATATTGGTTTTGTTATTCCTACAATTGGTTCTGGTGTATTTTCAACTTTAAGACCTATTGATTGGACTGGATATAAATCAATATTTACATGGGATAGATCTAAATATGACTGCGGATCTTATACTATTGTATTGGAAGAAATTCCTAAGCCTGATTATAATTGGATAGGATATGATGAAGTATATAATAATGATCTTTATCGTTCTTTAAAAATTACAAATGGAATTATAGAAGATATAAATGAAAAGGGATACAAAATAAAAAGTCCG
>JAKLIM010000313.1 GCA_022709605.1 Bacteroidota bacterium
GTTTCCATGTCGATAGCCATTGCACGTGTTGTACGCAGGTAATCTTTGAATTTTTCGTCATGCTCCCATACCCGGCGGTTGGTTGTATAAACTGTGCCCGTCCAGTAATCTTTGCCAAAGTCACGGATGTTGGACGAAACAGATCGTTGAAGATTAAAAGCCGGAAGTGCCGGTATTTCAGGTGGAAAATAATCATTTGATGTACCTTCACCACGAATCGCAGCACTGGGCAGAATATAATCGCCAATTACATTTTTATCGCGCAGACCACCACATTTACCCAGAAATAAAACAGCTTTGGGATGAATGGCAGGTAAAATATCCATTATCAAAGCAGCATTGGGACTGCCCATTCCAAAATTGATAATAGTTATACCATTGGCAGAAGCATTTATCATGGTTCCATCTCTTCCAAGTACGGGTACATTGAACCATTCGGCAAATAACTCTACATAATTATTGAAATTAGTAAGAATAATGTAATCAGTAAATTCCTCTAAAGGACGTTTGGTGTATCGTGGTAACCAGTTTTCGATAATTTCTTTTTTGGTTTTCATTATTTATATAGATTTTGTAATTTCGCATTCATATAAAGGAAAGCAAAAATACGAAAAAATGTTACAACTAAATCTGCCGGAATACAATTTCAATATAAAAAATGTAAATAAGAAGAATTATATTTTTGATGCTAATCGGAAAAAATATGTAGTTCTAACTCCCGAAGAATGGGTTCGGCAGTATTATATCCGGTTTTTGACCGAAGAAAAAGCATATCCATCTTCACTTATAGCCATTGAAAAGCAACTTTCTTTAAACGGAATGAAAAAAAGGTGCGATGCAATAGTATATAATTATAATGCTGAACCGGTTATGATTATTGAGTTCAAAGCCCCCAATATAAAAATTACTCAACATACCTTTGATCAGGCTGCTGTGTACAATTCAAAACTTAAAGTCGATTTTTTGATGATTAGTAATGGCCTGGAACATTATTGTTGTAAAGTAGATTTTGAAAATAATAAATACAGCTTTTTCTCCGAAATACCCGATTTTCACAAATTAATTCAACAGATATAACCTTTGGTTTAATTAATTTTGACTGAAAAAAGCTATTTTTTTTCAGAAAACGCTCAAAAACTGAATTTTGTAACAGTTTTGTAACATCTTTAATTAAATTCATAAAAAACTAGATATCAACCATATAACACTTTTTAAAAATTCCTTAAATGTTAAAACATTGCATTGATTTCAATTTTTAACAGAAAAAGTTTGGAAAACATGTTGTAAAACATATAATTTTGCATTGTCAAAAGAAATTTATTTCTAAAGGCAGACAGAACAAAGTAACCTTGAATAATCACAAAAGGGTATACTTTGTTCTTTTTTTAAAGTATTAAAAAGATTGTGTTTAAATTTCAAAAATTTTTTAAGGTATGAAAAAGGTATTAGTTTTAGCTTTTGTTGCACTTACATCTGTTGCAACGTATGCTTTGGATTTACATGAATACAAAGTATTTTACAAATTGAACAATGAAAAAACATTAACATCATTGTCGCGCTATCTGAACACTGATAAGCAACTGCAAAATCAGTTAAAAACAGAATTTATGCTGACTGAACAAAAAATCAGATCGGCAGTTGAAAAAGAGAATGAATTTGCCGCAGAAGAAGCAATGAATTCAAACTTGGAATTTTTAAAAAAAGTATTAACAACCGAGCAATACGATAAGTTTATCGTTGCTCTTAATGCCACTATTGATAATAGTCGGGTAATTGAATTTGCTGAATTAAGTTACTAACTTTTTGGCAAATAAAAAAAAATGAATTAGTAAAATTTAAAATTGAATTAAACAAAAAAAAGAATATGAAAAAGATAATAGTATTAGTTATAGTTGCTTTAACAACATTGTCGAGCACATTTGCATTGGATTTATACGAATATAAAGTATTTTATAAATTAAATAATGAAAAGACTTTCAACTCCTTAACTCGTTTTTTGAATACAAATAACGAGCAAGATGATCAATTAAAGTACGTTTTCGAACTTACCGAAAAAAAGATCAAAATTGCATTGGAAAATGAAAGTGACGAAGCTGCCGAAAAGGCCATGTGGTTTAATCTTGGTAATGCGAAATACATTTTGACACCGGAACAATATAAAAATTACTTAATTGTAATCAATATGTCGGTAAACGGTAAAGATGATATTTATTTTGCTGAAAAATAACGATTTAAATCAATGAAAAAGGGTGTTCCAAAATTGGAACACCCTTATTTTTTTTATCCTATTTCTTTTTATTAACCCGTTTAATAACCTTTTCATCGGTTAATTCCCTCAGTGCATCTTTTGCAATCCAACGGGCAGATTTAGATCCTTGTAGCAAAATTCGTTGGGCTGTTTCAATGGCTTGGAGTCTTAAAAATTCGTTTCGTTTCCCTATTTGGCGCAATGCCCAGTTTACAGCTTTCCGAACGAAATTTCGCTCATCCCAGGCTTCCCGTTCAATAATTTTGAAGAATTCTATAAATTGAACATTCTGCGTTTTTTTATCGTGAAATGCCAGCTCACACATCAAGGCGAATGCCGTGCGTTTCACAAATTCCTCTTTTTGAGTAGAATAATTTTCAATCAAATTCAAAACAAATGGGGTTCGACCTAAAACATCACAAGTCGTATCGCACAAATCCCATGAATTAAAGTCATTTACCCATCGATCAACTTGCTGAACTGTCAATAAATCAGACTCTTCAATCATCGAAGCCAATATCCGCGCTTCATGTATATTGGTGTCCCATAGTCTAAGGGCTAATTCATGACTTCTACCGATCTTTTTAGCATAAGCTCTTAAAAGCGGCACTCTAATACCAAATGCAGTCGAAGTATTTATACCAAATCGGCTTAATTGATCGAAATGCTTTGAGGAAGACATTTCTCTGAGGTCTTCAATTATTTGATTTACAGCAATATTAATATTTTCGTTCATTAATTAAAAAAAAATATTTTACAATTTCAATTATTTATTTCTACAGAAAAATCTATAGAATTTACTTTTCATAAAGTTTAAAATCAGATAATCGGGCTTTGGTGGCATTGTGAAAATACATCAAAGCAGTACTATCCGTATTGTTTAACATAAAATGCCCTGGATCTTTCAAATAATCGATTGTTGGGATTAAATGATATTGGAATTTATCGTTTAAAACACCCTTGTGAACATAAACCGGTACGTATGAAGTTCCTAATACTTGTTTCGAATTAATTCCGATTTCTACTTTCACCATAATTCCTCCGTCGGTATTGGGTTTACGTTGATTTGATATTGAATTTCCCAACGAATAATATACCGGTACGGCAATACTATCATTATTATACAGAATTTCAGCATCTTGTACCACATGCGGATGACCACCAATCACTAAATCAACTCCCTGTCGGACAAAAAACCGCGATAAATCACGTTGTATATCATTCGCTTTGGTGATATATTCAATACCCCAATGAATTGTCATAATTATAATATTGGAATTCAATGCTTTAGCTTTTCGGACATCCTTTTTTATTTGCAGAGTATCAATTAAATTTACGATGTTTGGTTCTGGTACTGCTATTCCATTTGTTCCGTAAGTACAGTTCAAAAGTGCAATTCTAACTCCTTGATGATCAATAATTAAAGGATATATACTATCTCTTTGAGTTTTATTCAAATAACTGCCGGCATATTTAAGTTGTCGGTCATTAATAATTTTAATGGTGCGTTCAAGCCCTTTCTTTCCTCTATCAACAACGTGATTATTAGCGGTTAAGACAATATCATAACCGGCGTTTTTCATACCATCAAGCAATGCATCCGGACTTGAGAAATTGGGGTAACCACTGTAAGGAGAACCTGCAAGGGGAACTTCAAGATTGGCAATAGCAATATCGGCAGAATCGATATAGGATTTTACGTAGTTAAAACAAACATCGTAATCGTATGTTTTGGTTACCGAATTATAAGCCGCTTGAAATTGTGGTGAATGACCCATAATATCGCCTGCAAAAATCAATGAAAACATTTGATTTTCGGGCACTGAAGTGTTCTTATCGGTAATTTGTAGTTCAGAATTTGAATTCTGAATAAAACCGGTAAAAAAGTAAAAAGTAAAAAATAGAACAAAGATTCTTTTCATAGGTTGTAAATTAAATTACTTGTAATCAGATAATTGTTTATGTCATGTTTCAAGAGCTCCAATAATGTCGTAAATTGAATTAAAATTATTATTATTCAGGTAATCGTCGATTCCATCCAATATTTTAATGCTGACAGTAGGATCGATAAAATTAGCCGTACCCACCTGAATCGCCGTGGCTCCTGCCAGGAAAAATTCAATGGCATCGGTTGCATTCATAATACCTCCCAGACCAATCACCGGAATCTTCACTGCTCCGGACACCTGCCAAACCATGCGCAGGGCTACAGGTTTGATGGCAGGGCCTGACAGACCTCCGGTAACTGTGGAGAGCAGGGGGATTCTCTTTTC
>JAKLIM010000314.1 GCA_022709605.1 Bacteroidota bacterium
GAGTTGCCGAGAATGATTCGCGCAATGTCGAAATTACATATTTGAAATCAAATTCTTCGGCCATTTGAGTGAAAATGCCTTTGTAACCTTCGGCATCGGTTTGACCACCTTCAACATCTGCATCGGGTTTAAATCCTAAGCAAAGTTCAGCATCTTCTTCATTACCAATGCATACATCAACATATTGCATCAAAGGACGCATGATGGATTGTGCTTTTTCTTTAGTCCAGAGTTTTTTGCGGAAATTTAAATCGACAGAAACGGTTACACCATGTCGTTTTGCAGCCTCGCAAGCTAATTTTGTTAATTCAGCAGCAGTGTCCGAAATGGCTGGTGTAATTCCTGACCAATGAAACCAATCGGCTCCTTCCATGATGGCATCAAAATCGAAATCAGCAACTTTTGCTTCTGCAATGGCCGAATGCGCACGGTCGTAAATAACCTTACTGGGGCGCATCGAAGCTCCTGTTTCAAGGTAGTAAATGCCTACACGGTCGCCTCCACGAGCGATAAAATCAGTTTTAACGCCATATTTGCGCAATGCATTTACAGCAGATTGTCCAATTTCATGTTTTGGTAATTTTGTTACGAAATAGGCTTCATGTCCGTAGTTGGCACAGCTCACGGCAACATTTGCTTCGCCGCCGCCATAAACTACATCAAATACATCCGATTGAACAAAACGTGTACAACCAGGTGTTGATAAACGGAGCATAATTTCTCCTAAAGTTACAATCTTTTTACTCATTTTAGTTTTTTGTATAATTATTGAAAAATATAAAAATTACAGGTTGAAAATAATGAATTTTTTAAAGTGCACAAAATTAGCTTGTTTTTAAGTTACAAAGGTCTATTTTTTGACAAGTTTTGTGGTGTAAATGTTTTTTGATTAAAATTTGAAGAAGTTTTTTGCATTATTATAACTGATATCTTCTACCATTTTACCAATAAATTCTAATTCCTGATGTGGTAATAATCCGTTTTCAACATCGTTGCCAATAAGATTACAAAGCGTGCGACGGAAATATTCGTGACGTGGGTAGGACAGGAAGCTACGTGAGTCAGTTAACATACCAACAAAACGGCTCAATAATCCAAGTACCGATAACGAATTCATTTGTTTTTCCATCCCATCTTTTTGATCTAAAAACCACCAGCCTGAACCGAATTGAATTTTGCCTGCAACAGTTCCATCCTGGAAATTTCCAATCATGGTTGCAATCATTTCATTGTCAGCCGGATTGAGGTTATAGATAATTGTTTTTGCCAATTTATTATTTGTGTCAAGTCGGTTCAAAAACTTCGACATTGCTTTGGCTGTGTTGAATGTTCCAATCGAATCGAAGCCGGTGTCAGCTCCCAAACGGTTGAACAAGCGGGTATTGTTATTGCGGATGGCACCGTAATGAAATTGTTGTGTCCAGCCTTTTTCCCAATCCATTTCGGCAAAAATAACCATCATGGCCGATTTAAATTTTAGTACTTCGGCATGTGTAAGTTCCTGTCCGCCATATACTTTATTGAAAATTGATTTAATTTCAGCTTCGGTATAATCTTCGGCATAAAATTCTTCGATTCCGTGATCTGAAAGCTTACAACCCTGAGCATCAAAGAAATCCTGACGTTTGTGCAATGCAAGAATCATATCATCAAAAGTCGAAATACTCACTTCCGAAATAATTGCCAATTGTTCAACGTAAGCACGAAATGCACTTGAACTTTCAACAGCCATAGCCTTATCAGGACGCCACGTTGGAAGCATTTTTACTTCAAATCCATCTTGTTTTGTTTTAATATGATGTTCGAGCGTATCAATAGGATCGTCGGTTGTACAAACCGCTTCTACATTATAATGACGCATCAGGTTACGTGCTGTGTACTCAGGAGTTTTAAGTTTTGCAGTACATTCTTCGTAAATTTCGCGGGCAGTTTTAGGCGAAAGTAATTTTTCGATACCAAAAGCAGTTTTCAATTCTAAATGTGTCCAGTGATACAAAGGGTTACGCATGGTATAAGGAACAGTTTCGGCCCATTTTTCGAACTTTTCCCAATCCGAAGTATCTTTTCCGGTACAATATTTTTCATCCACACCATTGGTACGCATGGCACGCCATTTATAATGGTCGCCACCTAACCAGGCTTCGGTAATCGAATTAAATTGATGATCATTTGCTACCATCGAAGGAATTAAATGACAATGGTAATCAATTATTGGCTGTTTAGCCGCATGTTGGTGATACAACTTTTGTGCAGTTTCGGTTTGCAGCAAAAAATTTTCGTCTAAAAAGTTTTTCATGATGATATTCTTTTGGAATTTATGATTTTTGACTTGAAAAGATGTTAAATGTTGTTTGGTTTTTGACTGTATAAAACACGGAAATTATAATAAACTGAAAAATTATATTCAAATAATATGTTGTTAAATATGTTTTTCAAAAGTACTCGATTTTATTGATTTTACAAATCATCTTTAATAAATTGATTATAAGATAAATAGAATGAATATTTACAAAATTTATACTTTTCGTGTTCGCCAACGAAAGTACAATAAATTTTTTATATCTCAAAATAATAATTAATTTTGTGGTAGTTCTGTGTTCGCACACGAAATTATTTTCAATAAATGAAAAATCAGGATAAAAAAATAAGAATTAAAGATATTGCATTGCTTGCCGGTGTATCGGAGGGAACTGTAGATAGGGTTTTGCACAACAGAGGCGAAGTGTCGGAAAAGAGCAGAATTGTGGTGGAAAAAATACTCGAAGAGATAAATTATTCACCAAATTTGTTAGCGCGTTCGCTCGCCTCAAAAAAGCATTTCAGGTTTGTTTGCCTGATACCAAATCATCAACCCGAAGATTATTGGGAAAGTGTTGAGCGGGGTTTCGACCTTGCTCGTAAGGATTATCTGCAATATAATATTCATTTGGAGAAACATTTATACAATCAATTCGATTTAAATTCTTTTACAAGTGTATCGGCAAAAGTGCTTGATAGCAAACCAGATGCAGTGATTTTTGCGCCCATTTTCAGGGAGCAGGCATTGAATTTTACGCAGGAATTGAATTTGCAAAAAATTCCTTTCTCTTTTATCGATTCAATGATTGAAGATGTTGATTTTATATCGTATTATGGGCAAAATTCATTTCAAAGTGGTTATGTGGCTGCAAAATTATTGTTAAATTCGTTGCCGGATCATGCTCAGGTGATTATCATTCGTACCAAAAGAAAAGGTGGCGAGTCGAACCAAACCATTACGCGCAGCAAAGGATTTATGCAATATATTAATGACAAGCATTTAATAAACTTTGAACTAATAAATGTTGATTTGACTGATGATAATGAAGAAGCAAACCTCAATGTTTTGCGTGAGGTTTTTAATACGAACAATAATATTAAGGCAGCAATAACATTTAATTCGAAGGTGTACAGATTGGCAAATTATTTAAATTCACTCCATTGCACCAACATTAGGTTGATAGGGTACGATTTGCTTGAGGAAAACATAAAATACCTGAAAAGTGATGTGATTTCTTTTCTATTGGCTCAACGACCTGATAAACAAGCGTATCTGACAATTCGTGACATGTGTTCTGAATTGATTTTTAAACAAAAAATTAAAAAAACAAATTATGTTCCCATTGATATTTTAATGAAAGAAAATATTGAAGATTATATGGAATTCAGGGAATAGAAACAATGAAATTAAACAAAAAACCATTTAAAATAATAACATTATGAAGTTAGGAAAATTTAGTATTGGTACCGGTGACCGTTTTTGTCATCAGGGCGAAGCTCAGTTGAGAGCAATAATGAAAGCGAACGAGAAATCGGGATTAGACATCAATATTGTATGGAATAAATCGAACCGCGAACATACCTATGTTCACACGGTTCCGGGCGATACACGCATCGAAGCCGAAGCCGCTGTAAAAGCACTGGATTATAAAGGTCAATATTTTGTGGATGCCGATCATATCAATTTCAGCAATGTAGCCGGATTTGTTGATTCATCCGATTTTTTCACCTTAGACGTTGCTTCGTTTATCGGAAAAGAAAGTGCTGAAGCTGACGTGGATGCCTTTGTAGCTTCGTGCAGTAAATATGTTGGAAATTTAGAAGTTCCCGGTATTTCACATCCACTGGTTGTAACCGATGAATTTTTGGTGCAAATTGCCAACAAATTTTTAGCTGCAACGCAACAAGCAGCTGATATTTATAACTTTTTAGTGGAGAAAAAAGGCAAAGGTAACTTTATCACCGAAGTTTCGATGGATGAAGTTGAAACGCCTCAAACGCCAATCGAAATGTTGTTCATTTTGAAAATGCTGGCCGACAAAGGTGTACCTGCTCAAACTATTGCTCCAAAATTTACAGGCCGTTTCAATAAAGGTGTTGACTATACCGGTAACGTAGAGCAGTTTGCCAAAGAATTCGAAGAAGATGTATTGGTTATTGATTATGCGGTGAAAGAATTCGGACTTCCTGAAGAACTAAAATTGAG
>JAKLIM010000315.1 GCA_022709605.1 Bacteroidota bacterium
GAAATGAGAAGTTTTATGAAAAAAGAGATATTTTAATTATTAACGAACGTAATAATAACTGGATGAAGAAAATACCTGACCTAATTACTGAAAAGTCATCTTTTATTGCCTTAGGTGCTGCTCACTTAGCTGGAGAAAAAGGTTTTATTAATCAATTGAGGGAATTGGGATATATCGTAGTTCCAGTACAAGACAATAAAAAATAAGGTTATCGAATAAGGCATCTTGTCCTTTTGGATGTATCCCAAAAGCCTTCGGGATTATAATCAGCTTACTTTCAAATGGTAATTTTATTCGGAGTGCGACTTAAAGTCGCGCCCCGAATTGAAAAAACTCCTCTTTTTGCCTCCTCCGTTTATTTTCCGTATCTTTGCACAAAATAGCAATCCGATACATTATAAGACCACAGCTTGAGAAAAGCAGGATTGCAGGAATATTCTATGACATTTGATAAATTAGATCTTATTGAGCCGATCTTAAACGCTCTCCAACACGAAGGTTATACACAACCTACACCTATTCAGGAAATCGCTATTCCAATTGTACTAAATGGTAAAGACTTATTGGGCTGTGCACAAACCGGCACCGGTAAAACAGCCGCTTTTGCTATTCCAATTTTGCAGCAATTGTTCTTAAACAAAGGAAATGACAGAGCTCCACGTAAAATAAAAACGTTAATTGTAACTCCCACGCGGGAATTGGCCATTCAGATTGGCGAAAGTTTTGCTGCATATGGACGCTTTATGAATTTGAGACACACAGTTGTTTACGGCGGTGTTACGCAGGGAAATCAGGTAGGGGCATTGAAAGCAGGAGTTGACATATTGGTGGCAACACCCGGACGACTGCTCGACTTGCAAAATCAGGGTTATGTTAAACTGAACGATTTGAGTATTTTTGTACTCGACGAAGCCGACCGCATGCTCGACATGGGTTTTATACACGATGTAAAAAAACTTATTAAGCTCATTCCTGCCAAACGTCAGTCGCTTTTTTTCTCGGCTACCATGCCCGAATCAATCCGTGTGCTTGCAAGTACTATACTTACAAATCCCGAAGAAGTAGAAGTAACTCCAAATTCCACTACCGCCGAAACCATTCAGCAGGAAATGTATTTTGTAGATGCCAACAATAAAAAAGATTTGCTGGTGCATCTGCTTCAGGATAAGTCGATTAAAACTGCATTGGTTTTTACCCGAACCAAACATGGTGCCGATAAAGTGCAACGTTTATTGGCAAAAGCACATATTAAAGCAGAAGCCATACATGGAAATAAATCGCAAAATGCACGACAAAATGCCTTGCGAAATTTCAAAGACCGTTCGACCCGTGTACTTGTTGCGACCGATATTGCTGCTCGAGGCATCGATATTGACGATTTGAATTTAGTAATCAACTACGAAATTCCGAATATCCCCGAAACGTATGTGCACCGCATTGGACGAACAGGCAGAGCCGGATTGGATGGTAAAGCCGTTTCGTTTTGCGATGTGGACGAACGGGAATACCTGCGCGACATTCAGAAATTGATTTCGATACAAATTCCGGTTATCAATGATCATCCGTTTCCGGCTGAGAATTTGCCAGTGGAAACGAAATCGAAAGCTAAACCGAAACAAAATGCACGTCCGCAGAATCCTAATAAACCCAAAATTAATCACACGCGTACTCCGGTGAATAATAATTCGACAAATAGTGCTTCAAAACCGGCAATGCATCGCAAAAAAACTGAAAGTGCTCCGGGTAAATCCGAAAGCAAAACTTTTTCTCCGCGCGTTATCAAACTAAATTATTGATATAACAATCAAGGAGTTACATTATAAAAAAAACAAGGAGTTACAGCTCCTTGTTTTTTGTTTACACTGGTCTTATTTCCTTTCAAAACATTTGCCATACCATAAACATGGTATAAAAAATACCTCATCAGTGCGATTGCAGCCTATTTGTTGTTGACTTATCTTTGCATCAATAAAAATAAACTCATTTAACAATCGAAGTTATGGCAAAAATAGCAAAAAACCTGACGGAACTAATTGGTAATACCCCATTGGTTCAACTCTCAAATTACTCAGCAAACAAAGGTCTGGAAGCCAATGTAATTGTAAAACTCGAATCATTCAATCCCGCAGGTTGCGTGAAAGAACGTATTGCTTTGGCAATGATTGAAGATGCAGAGGCTGCTGGAATTCTGAAACCCGGTGTCGAAATTATAGAACCAACAAGTGGAAACACAGGCATTGGGTTGGCAATGGTTGCAGCCGTTAAAGGATACAAACTCACACTGACTATGCCCGAAACCATGAGTATCGAACGTCGTAACCTGTTGAAGGCATTGGGTGCGAACCTGGTTCTTACTCCCGGAGCAAACGGAATGAAAGGCGCTATTGCCCGTGCTTTGGAACTTCACGAAGAAAATCCCAACACTTACATCCCACAGCAATTTGAAAATGGATCGAATCCAAAAGTTCACAGCGAAACTACAGGTCCTGAAATCTGGAACGATACAGACGGCAAAGTAGATATTTTCGTAGCGGGTGTGGGAACCGGCGGAACCATCAGTGGCGTGGGTGCTTATCTGAAATCAAAAAATCCAAACATTAAAATTGTTGCCGTTGAACCGGCCGATTCACCTGTCCTTTCAGGAGGTGCTCCGGGCCCTCACAAAATTCAGGGTATTGGTGCCGGATTTATTCCCAAAAATTACGATTCAAGTGTTGTTGACGAAGTTCTTCAGGTAAGCAATGATAATGCAATCCTCACTTCACGTCAGTTGGCACAGCAAGAAGGTTTGTTGGTTGGTATATCGTCCGGAGCAGCAGCTTTTGCAGCAACCGTATTGGCACAACGCCCTGAAAATAAAGGCAAAACCATTGTGGCTTTGTTGCCCGATACCGGCGAACGATATTTATCCACATTGCTTTATGCTTTTGAGGAATACCCTTTGTGATTTACGATTTATTCATTTACAATTTACAATTCTTTCAAACTTTCAAACAAAATATTATATGTCATCAACCGAATTAAAATTTGAAACACTGCAAGTACATGCAGGACAAGTAGTTGACGGAACTACAAAAGCACGTGCAGTGCCAATTTACCAAACGAGTTCTTATGTTTTCGACGATGCAGCCGATGGTGCTGATCTTTTTGCTTTGCGTAAATTTGGCAACATCTATACACGTTTGATGAATCCGACAACGGATGTTTTTGAAAAACGCATTGCTGCACTCGAAGGTGGTGTGACTGCTTTGGCAACTTCATCAGGTCAATCGGCACAGTTTATTGCATTGAATAATATATTGGAAGCCGGTGATAATTTCGTTTCTACTTCGCACTTGTATGGTGGAACGTACAATCAGTTTAAAAATCAATTCAAACGATTGGGTGTTGAGGTGAAATTTACGGTAGATGATAAACCCGAAACTTTTGAAGCTTTAATTGACGATAGTACTAAAGCACTTTATTTAGAAACAATTGGAAATCCCGATTTAAACATCCCTGATTTTGAAGCCATAGCTGCTGTTGCCTATAAACATGGCATTCCATTGATTGTCGATAATACATTCGGAGCAGGCGGTGCAATTTTTCGTCCGTTGGAGCATGGTGCAAGTATAGTCGTTGAATCGGCCACCAAATGGATTGGTGGACATGGAACTTCGCTCGGAGGTGTGATTGTAGACGGTGGAAAATTCAACTGGGGCAATGGAAAATTCCCTGCATTTACCCAACCATCAGATAGTTATCATGGATTGGTATTTTGGGATGTATTTGGTTTCGATGGTCCGTTTGGCAACATTGCATTCAATATTCGGGCGCGTGTCGAAGGACTTCGCGACTGGGGAAATGCGATTAGTCCTTTCAACTCATTCCTTTTATTGCAAGGTTTGGAAACACTTTCGTTGCGTGTTGAACGTCATGTACAAAATGCTTTGGAACTGGCTACATGGTTGGAAAATCATCCTGCTGTGGAATATGTAAACTACCCGGGTTTAAAAAGCAGTCCATATCACGCACTGGCCAATAAGTATCTGAAACGTGGTTATGGTGGAGTGCTTTCATTCAAGCTGAAAGGCGATGCCCTAAAAGCGGATAAACTGATTGACAGTTTGAAACTAATCAGCCACCTCGCCAATGTTGGTGATGCAAAATCGCTGATTATTCACCCGGCAGCGACAACTCACGAACAACTATCGCCCGAAGATAAAATTTCCGCCGGAGTTTTCCCGGGCTTGCTTCGTATTTCGGTAGGTATTGAACATATCGACGATATCAAAGCTGATTTAATCAATGCGTTTGAAGCGATAAAGTAAATAATTTAAACGAAAAATGACCGGTAAAGCAAATGTTTACCGGTCATTTTTTTAGCCAATGGGTTGGGGGGCTTTATTTTTCCAAAATTTCTTTCAATTTTTTCAGTCCGTATTCAAAATCACCACCAATCATTTTATCGAAATCCAAAAATAACAGCGTGATATTGGATGGATAA
>JAKLIM010000316.1 GCA_022709605.1 Bacteroidota bacterium
ATTCGGTTTTTTGGGCATGCGTTGAATTTCGAGGCTGAGAATTTCCAGTTCGTTCATTACGTCCGGAACCGAATCGGGAACCATGCCAAGATCTTCGCCGCAAACAAGCATTTTGGTTGAAGAAATAAGGGTTGGTAATTTCTTTAATGCTTCTTTTTTCCAAAATTCATTGTGTCGGTGATAATAATAATCGATATAAATTTTGTCGAGCAATCTGCGTGTATCATCCGATAAATCGCGAAATGTGGCCGAACTGTACATCGAAATTCGTGGATGAAACTTGTCCGGTTCACGAATGTCGCGTATGAAAAGTACTTCGCAATGAAGCATATACAATCCATCACGAATTATTACATCTTTATTGCTAAAACTATAACCCAGGCGTGCAAAATGTGCTTCAATTTTTTTCTGGGTATCGTATTCGGGTTTAAATTTATAGTGTTGCCAACCGTCCTGCAATAAATATTCACGAATCACATCATCTGTATATTTTCCGAAAATTGAATACAACACATGTGATTTCATGTATGGTTTTAAAAATCGGTCTTCATCAAACCAAAGTCCGAGGTTTTCAAGTTCTTTTTTCGAAAAAGGCAATGAAGGATTGAAACTTCCGGTAAGGCCCCAAACATCATTTTCGGGAATTTCCCAAATGCGGAAAAAGCCCAGAATGTGGTCGATTCGATATGCATCGAAATATTCAGCCATTTTCCCGAATCGTTTTTTCCACCACTGAAAATTGTCTTTCGCCATCATTTCCCAATTGTAAGTCGGAAAACCCCAGTTTTGACCGGTGGCCGAAAAATCGTCGGGTGGCGCTCCGGCCTGCGCGTTTAAGTTGAAAAGCTGAGGATCGACCCAGGCATCAACGCTTCGTGAACTTACGCCGATGGGGATATCTCCTTTGATCACAATCCCTTTTTCGCGGGCATAATCATGCACTTCCGATAGCTGTTTGTGAAGCAGATATTGAAGAAAGTAAAATATTGCAATTTCATGATAATGAGCACTTTTAGGTGACAAAAGCTGCTCTATTTCATTTTTATTATAAATATTGTGTTCGGGCCAGTTAGCAAATTCGGGCGTACCATACAAATCGCGCAAATACGAAAAAACAGCATACGGAACAAGCCATTCTTTGTTGTTCTCAAAAAAAGCAAGGTATTCTTTCGATGCAAATATTTTTTTGCTTTCCTGTGGATATATTTCACGAAAAAACTCCCATTTTACGTTCATCACGTTTTGATAATCGGAAAATGATTTTTCGTTCAGCTCTTTTTTCTTCGATTCGTAGTAGGCTTTGCGTTCGGCATTTTTTATTTTCCCAATTTTATCTAAATGTAAATAAATCGGGTGTAAGGCATTTACCGAAACCGCATTGTAGGGGTACGAGTCAAAATTAGTGTGATATAGAATTGTGTCGTTGATAGGTAAAGTCTGAATCAGTTTCTGACCGGTTTTTACGGCCCAATCAATCATCAGTTTCAGGTCGTTAAATTCACCTGTGCCAAAACTTTTTTTGCTCCGTAATGAGAAAATCGGAATGGCTACTCCGGTGCCTTTCCACGAGTCAATGGTGCGCAGAAAATTCTCATCATTTACAATATTAAATGCTTCGGAATCAGCTTTTTCTAATTTTCTATTCGGTCCGCCACCCCAGGCGAGAACTTCATCAGTCGCAGTTTCTACAATCAGGTATTTGTATTCCAACGGAAAAGTAATTTCAGCAGTATTTAATGTAATTTTCCAGTTGGGATGTTCTGATTCATCGAGCCTCACTTTGTTTTTTACGTCCCAGTTGCCCAGTGCTTTTTGGTTTCCGACAATGGCAAAATGCCGATCAGACTCCATTTGCGGACAATTTATGTTTAAAACCAAATTAGAATTTTGATCAAAAACTTGTTTTTCAACAATTTCTCTTTTGAAAAAACTATCTGAAAAAACAGTTGACAAAAAGGGTGCGTCACCGTTAGGAATTTTCCAGCTGTCCACAACATTCATGCGATTCCAACCGCTTGTCACATTTAAAGTACGTAAACCACCGTAGGCTGAAACCACTGAATTATCAGGATTTACTAAAAAATACTGATAAGCTATACTTTTCAAATCATCCTCAATTTCTATTTCAGTAGTCCATCCCGATAAATTGAAACAACTCAACGGATAATAGATATTGGTGTTATCTGGCTGATTCAATACAAGTTGCAATGATTGTCCCCATTGCGTTTTGTAGTTAATTGTAAATCGGATTTTCATTTTAAGCGAATTTAAACTATTTGCAAATTTATAAAAATTTTATTCATCTGATAGTTGGTTGACCAAAGTTAACGAATAAAACAATGCAAACGATTGAAATTTAAAAAAAAACACCTTCTCAGTTGCCAATATGGTAAACTGAGAAGGTCGTTTTAATTTTTGAGGTACTTGGCGGATTCGAACCGCCGTAAACGGTTTTGCAGACCGGTGCCTAGCCACTCGGCCAAAGTACCCTTTTTTTTCGGTCTGCAAAGATAGTTATTTTTCGCTTTATTCCAAAGAATTTAATTGTAAAAGCTTAAAAAATTGTTTAGATTGCTGTAAATCAATCTTTTCTTTGTTTGCGTTTTCCCTGCCAGTCTTTTACAAGGTCTTTACGGAATGATCGTTCAGCCCCACCCATTTTGAAAATTGTTTCAGCTGATACCACTTTTTCCAATTTTTGGTAATACGATTTAAGTATATGAGCTTTTTGAATTTCAATATTTATGTAACTGTCGTTCATTTCTTTGAAATTTGGCTTGGCATTTTCACCCTTATTTTTATGATTCATAAAAAAAGGACGGTTTTTTTCCATTAATTTCCAAACCGACTGTTCGTACTCCATAAATATTGGTTGTGCTTTTTCAGCTTCCTGAGTTGTTAGTCTGGCTTTTTCGACAATGTATTCCCATTTCTGGGCATGCATTTCTTTAATTTTTGGTCTGTCATTGTGCTCCTGTGCTTGTACGAAGATAGTTACAAACAACATCAATAAAAAAATATTTTTTTTCATATGGTGCAATTTTAAAGTTTTAATTTGAATTATCGTTATTTACGTAATAATCGTACACAACCGATTCGTCTAATTGCGACATAACATACATTTCGTAATTTTCGTTGTTTTTATCCTGCGATGTACTATAAACCGAGTAGGTTACTTTGGCAAATAATAGAACACCGATAAAAGCGGCTGCCATGAACATCCATGGTTTTAATAATTGTCTAACTGGTATAGTAACTTCTTTTGTCTGGCTTTCGATATTCAAAGCAAACTGTTCGAAGTAGTTTTCGGGAACGGTAAATGGTATTTTATTTCCGATCTCGTTTAGCGATATGTGTTCATTGTTTTTCATACTTATTAATTGACTATAAATTAAATGAGAAGTTTAATCGGAGGTAATATATTTAACTTTTCATTTATCGTATTTGTTTGAATTTTTTTATCTGTATTGTTAGTCATTATTGCTTTCCGGATTTAAAAACTTCTCAATTTTCTTGACAGCATGATGATACGATGCTTTCAGAGCGCCGGTTGAAGTACCAAGTATGGCTTCCATTTCGTCGTAAGTAATATCGTCAAAATATTTCATATTAAAAACCAGGCGTTGTTTTTCAGGAAGTGTAAGAATGGCTTTTTGCAATTTCATTTCAACTTCATTTCCTGTGAAAAAAGTATCAGATTGCAAATTTCTCAACAAGTTTTCTTCTACATCATCAATCGACGAAGTGGACCTCATTCTTTTGTTCGAAATAAACGTAAGCGTTTCGTTGGTTGCAATCCGGTATAGCCAGGTGGAGATTTGCGAATCGCCGCGGAAACCATCCAATGCGTTCCACGCTTTCATAAATGCATTTTGTAAAATGTCATTTGAATCGTCGTGAGATAATACCATTTTGCGAATATGCCAGTAAAGTCGCTCCTGATATGTGCGGACAATAGTCGAAAATGCTTTTGCCCTTTTTGCGGGTTGACTCAATTGAAGTAGTAATTCTGCTTCGGTATCGCTCATGTTTTTTACAGGTATATGCATTTTTAATTATCTTTCAGACTATAAAAAGTGTAAATGGTTTAATTTCTGTTCAAATTTAATGTTCAAAATACTATTTTAAATTTCAGCCCGCACCATTCTATCGTTCCCAAACAGATCTTTTTTCAGTTCAATATTTTTAAAACCTGAATTAATAAGCAAATTAATGCAATCATTTCCGGCATCACGATGAATTTCGAAATAAAGTTTGCCTTTTGAATTCAGATGATTTAAAGCAAAATCAGCAATTCTTTTGTAAAAAATTAATGGTTCACTATCCGATACAAACAAAGCCAGATGTGGTTCATAATTCAATACATTTGGATTTCCTCCAATTCCAGCAAGATCTTTAAACATTAGGTAATCCCCATAATCTGTAGGGGATTTAGTAAAAGATGGATCTAAAAGCCACTCTAATGGGTATATTCTAATGCCT
>JAKLIM010000317.1 GCA_022709605.1 Bacteroidota bacterium
ATGAGTTTCGGATTCCTCGGAATTCAATTTGGCTTTGCATTGCAAAATGGGAATGCTTCGCGCATTCTTATGACTTTTGGTGCTGATGTGCATCACCTGAGTTGGTTTTGGCTGGTGGCGCCAATTACAGGCATGATTATTCAGCCTATTATTGGTTATATGAGCGACAGAACCTGGACAAAATTGGGTCGTCGCCGTCCGTATTTCTTAGTTGGAGCTATACTCACAAGTATTGCCCTTATTTTAATGCCTAACGCACCGCATCTGTCCAATTTTATTGCTCCCATGTTTGTGGGTGGTGGTTTACTGATGATTATGGATGCTTCTATCAATATCTCGATGGAGCCGTTCAGAGCATTGGTAGCTGATAAACTTCCCGAAGAGCAGCATACATTGGGATTCTCAATTCAGACCTTATTAATAGGTATTGGTGCAGTTATCGGATCCTGGTTGCCCTATATTTTAGGCAATTGGTTTGGCGTATCGAAAGAAGCCGGCGCACACGGACTAGTGCCCGATAATGTTACCTACTCATTTTATTTCGGTGCTTTTGTGCTGATTACCACTATTTTGTGGACTATTTTCAAAACCAATGAATATCCACCCGAAGAACTCGCTAATAATGAAGTAGAAGAAAAAAAGCAAAAATTCTACATTCCACCCGTGATGATTCAACTTTTGCTGGTTCAGTTTTTTTCCTGGTTTGCGCTTTTCGCTATGTGGGTTTACACAACACCCGCCGTTGCATTAAAGTTTTTCGGAACAACTGATGCTAATTCTGAAGCATTTCAGGAAGCCGGAAACTGGGTTGGGATATTATTTGGCATCTATAATGGTATTTCTGCCGTTTTGGCTTTGTCACTTCCGGCTTTGGCCAAACGCTTTTCAAAAAAAGGTACACATGCCATTGCTTTATTTATCGGTGGAATTTCGTTGCTTTCATTCTTATTATTCAAAGATTCGGATTATTTGATAATACCAATGATTGGTATAGGAATAGCCTGGGCAAGTATTTTGGCAATGCCCTATGCTATGTTGGCAAATTCAATTCCGCCAAAGAAAATGGGAATGTACATGGGCTTGTTCAATATGTCGATTACTATTCCGCAAATTGTAAGTGGTGTTACTTCCGGACTTATTTTGAAATATTGGTTTAACGACAATCCGGTTTTGTGTATTGTAATGGCCGGTGCTTCATTTATTCTGGCAAGCGGGCTTTCTTTATTGATAAAAGAAAAAACGAAAGCGTAATCTCGATAAAATATTTGTATAAAACTTTTCAAACTTTCAAACATCAAACTTCTCAAACCAAATATATCCCATGAACAAATACCTGCAATACGACCCCTGGAGTATTATCGAAGAGGGTTTTCAAGAAAACAAGCAACTTGCGTCCGAAAGTATTTTCAGTATCGGTAACGGGCAAATTGGTCAGCGTGCTAATTTCGAAGAGTTTTACTCCGGCGAAACACAGTTGGGTTCGTACATTGGAGGCATTTATTTTCCTGAAAATATTGCCAACCTCAACAAAAAAATCGGTTATTCGAGCAATTCGGAGAAAATTATTAATGCTCCCAACTGGTCGGTTATTAATGTGCGCTTAAACGACGAAAAACTTGATTTGGCAACCTGGGATGTCAAAAATTTCAGGCGAGTGCTCAATATGCGTGAAGGCATACTTGAACGAACTTTTGAAGCTACATCGTTTAAAGGTCATCGCATACAGGTCAATGTAAAACGTTTTCTGAGTATGGCCGAAACTGAAGTCGGTGCCATAAGTTTCACCATTAAATCATTGAATTTTGAAGGCCGAATATCGTTTCAACCTCTGATTGATGGTGAAATTATAAATCAGAATACCATTTATAATGAAACTTTCTGGAATATTCTGCAAACAAAAACCGAACAGGATGTATCATTTCTTTGGGCGCAAACCCGGAAAAAAGATTTTCATTTTTGTGCCGCGTTGAGTTATGTATTGTATAAAAATAACGAATTATTAAATATTAATCCAACCAAAATTGAAAAGGAAAAAGTGGCTGGTTTTAGTGTTGGTACAGATGTTAAAATTGGAGAAACGGTATGTTTAAATAAATACATAGCCATCACCAGTTCGTTGAAGCACTCAAGGGAGGAATTGACCGAATATGCCTGTAATTTGAGTCTTGCTTCGCAAAAAAAGGGCTGGAATCAATTATTTGGTGAACATACAGCTGTTTGGCACAAAATCTGGTCGGAAATGGACATCATGATCGACAGTGATTTAGCAGCTCAGCAAGCCATCAGGTACAACATTTTTCAATTGATACAAACATACAATGGTAACGACGAAAAGCAAAATATTAACCCCGGAGTTTTTTCGGGCGAAAAATTGAATGGTTTAACCCGTTGGGATACCGAAGCGGTTTGCATTCCGTTTTATCTGGGAAATTTAAATCAAAATACAGCTCGAAATTTATTGACATTTCGATTTAAACATTTATCTAAAGCTATTCAGAATGCTGCTATTCTTGGTTTTGAAAATGGCGCAGCCTTGTTTCCGGCAGCAACTTTTAATGGCAAAGAAAGCATCAACGAATGGGAAAAATCGTTTGGCGAAATACATCGTAACGGATTGATAGCCTATTCAATATTTGATTATATTCGATATACGGGTGATGAAAATTATTTGGTTGAATGTGGTTTACAAGAATTAATAGCCATAGCCAGATTCTGGAAACAAAGGGTTAATTTTTCTGAGGAAAAAAATCAATTTGTAATATGTGGAGTTGCCGGACCCAATAATTATGAATGCAATGTAAATAATAACTGGTTTACAAATCACATTGCAGTATGGACTTTGAAATTTACAATTGAATGCATCGAAAAAGTTAAAAAGCTTGATAATGAAAAGTTTGAAGCCTTGATGCATGAAATTAATTTTAGTGATGATGAAACGTTTGCGTGGAAAAACATTGCAGAAAATATGTATTTTCCGGTAAATAACAATAACGGAACTATTTTGCAACAGGATGGTTTTTTGGATAAGTTCAAAATCAAAGCATCCGAAATTCCGGAATCACAATTACCGGTTTCGATGCACTGGACCCGGGACCGAATCTTGCGATCGTCGCTGATTAAACAGCCGGATGTGCTTTTGGGCATGTTTCTTTTCGAGGATAATTTTGACAAAGAAACCATCAGCAGGAATTATGATTATTACGAACCTTTTACGGTTCACGAATCGGCAATTTCGTATGGAATTCACTCATTAATAGCAAGTAGAATTGGTAAAGAGCAAAATGCGATGGAGCTATTTTTGAAATCGTGTCGTTACGATTTAGATGATTTGAGTTGCGATGTGGCTGAAGGATTGCATGTTACAGGTATGGCCGCAAGTTGGATGGCTGTGGTACACGGTTTTGGCGGAATGCAGATTAAAAATGATCAGTTATATTTCACACCCCGAATTCCGGTTGAATGGAATGCTTTTTCGTTTACAATTCATTTCAGATTGAATGTGTTAAATTTTCATTTTGAAAAAGAAAAAGCAATTGTTCAAAATGTGAAAGGATCGGATATCTTTGTCAATATAAATAATAAACCGTTTAATATTCTTTCCGGTAATCTGTTGGAAATCAAGTTGTAATTTTATGAAAAAACTTATTATCACTATTTTACTAACTGCTTTGTTTTTAAATATTTATGCAAAAACAATGCCTTTTGTTCAACGACTTGAACCTGCTTCGTGGTGGACAGAAATGAAGAATCAGGAGCTTCAACTTATGATTTACGGCACTGGAATAAGCACTGCCGATTTCAGCATCAATTATCCCGGAGTTTCAATTGTAAATAAGAAACTTACCGATAATCCCGATTTTGTTTTTCTATATTTGAATATTGCCAACGATACTAAATCAGGTAAATTCAATATCCTGATTAAGAAAGGGAAGCAAAAACAAACCTATATTTACGAATTGAAATCGCGACGACAGGGTTCGGCAATGCGTGAAAGTTTTACCGAAGCCGATGCCGTTTACTTGATTATGCCTGATCGTTTTGCAAATGGAAATACCGCCAACGATTCAATTAAAGGTTATCATCAGGGTGTAAACCACAATAATCCCGGAAAGCGACATGGAGGTGATATTGAAGGAATTATATCAAAAATTCCTTATCTGGCCGATTTAGGTGTAACAACACTGTGGACAACCCCGCTTTTTGATAATAACGATACTAATTATTCATATCATCATTATGGTTGTACCGATTATTACAAAATCGATCCCCGGTTTGGAAAAAACGAAGATTACCCAAGATTGGTTGAAACTTGTCATGCCAATGGACTTAAAACCATTATTGATGTGGTGCCTAACCATTGTTGCTCACAGCATTGGTGGTTAAGTAGTAAGCCTGCCAAAGACTGGTTCAACGAATGGCCAACTTATACATCTTCCAATTATCGGATGACGGCCTGGACCGATCCACACGCAGCTCAG
>JAKLIM010000318.1 GCA_022709605.1 Bacteroidota bacterium
TTTTCAATACCAAATTTTCTGCATCGGCGTTAGTTTGTGCTGCAGCTCCATCAATTAGCAAACCTTTAGGCCATCCTGCAAATACTGAATTGTAATCTTAATGCTTGTATTTCTTCTTAAATGCATTGCTGATGCAAATTTTGCATGAATTGGTGAAGTAGTTGTAGTTGCCAATGGTCCGAATGAACTAATGTTACTAAATACAGGTGCTGTTAATGGAGTAGCTCCTGTTCCGGTACCATCATTATCAGACTCAAAACTATTTGAACTACTTTGGTCAGCAGCAGCAGGGTCGCGTAATGAAACACCAAACTGAACATTGCCGGTATAACCGAAATCGGTATCAAAATCATCATCCCAACCACGGAAAGCAATCAAATGTTTTGCATTTACTGTTCCACCAAACCACTCAAATGAATCATCGCCTGAGTAAGAAACCTGGACATTATCAATTGTAGTACCGGATCCAACACCACACATTGTCAAACCATTTATCTCGCTGTTGCTTGTTGTTGTCAAAGCTACACCCGGAAATTCGATACGAACATACATCAAACTTCCTGAGTTGTCAGCAGGTACCGATCCACCATAAATTGTAGCTATTCCACCTTCTACTACCGGATTTACTTTGTTTGTAGTTGCATTACCACACAATACTAAACCACCCCAATCTCCGTAATTTCTTGATCCTACACCCTGATTTGATGTAAATACAATAGGATTAGTTGCTGTACCATTTGCTATAAGTTGTGCACCCGGTTCGATAATTAAAGTACCTGTACTTACTTTATCGCCACGGATTACTGTTCCTGCTTCGATAGTTAAAACTGCTCCGGATTGAACACGTACAAAACCATTTAATAAATAAACCTGTGATTGTGTCCAGGTTGTATTAGTAGTAATATTACCTGATACAGTAACTGTGGTTGCAGGGTAATCAGTATTCTGTGGATTGAAATTTGACCAACCCTCGGTCCAATCAGTTTTACCAAAAGCACCAATATAGTCTACCTTATCAAAAAACGAATTCAATAACGGCGCTGAAAGATAAGATGTAGCTCCAAACAATGGAGAACCTAAAGTCATTTTAGAAGTTATATTCCCACTCAAAGTTGTTTCTGTAGCAGGATAAACTGTGTTTTGGGGATCGAAGTTCGACCAACCAGCTGTCCAATCCGTTGCTCCAAAAGCGCCACGGTAATTCACTTTGTCAAAAAAGGCATTGTTGATGGTCTGCGCAAAACTTACAGCGCTTATCAACAACAAAGCACCAAAAAGTAATCTCTTTTTCATTTTGTTAAAAATTTTAATAATTAATAATTAATAAAAAATAATTTAATTACAAGTTTAATGTTGTTTATTATTAGCAAGTTACAGTTATTATTTATTATCATAAGCTAAAGCTTACCCCCAATTTAAACTGACGACCGGGTTTGAATCTATTTGTAACTTGTACTTGAGTTTTCACTTCATTGTTTATTATGTACTTCTGATAACGTTGGAAAATAACGGCGTCGTCTAACAAATTTTTAATACCGAATTTAATATTTACAAATTTAAATATCCCCTTTTCGACAGTGAAGTCGAACGAATTAAAAGGTAATTCGTAAATATCAGCGACATCTTTTTTTCCTACAATAGCAATTCTTTCACCAGCTTTATTGTACATTAAACTTGTCATGAACCTTGATTTTGTATCGTTATAATACACGCCAAGGTTAATAATATATGGAGATTGACCTTGCAATGGTCGTTCGCTTACATCTTCGACCAACGAATCTGTTTTAATAACTGATTTAATGATAGAAGCATTAACCACAAAAGTCAAATTGCTTAAAAATTTAAACGAACCTGATTTTTCAAATTCATGCAATCGTTTTCTTGCATCAAATTCCAATCCATAGGCTTTTGCACTTTCCGAGTTATCGAAACTATAATTGAAATTAGAACTTTCAACTATTTTTGTTTCAATCGGATTTTTAAAATCTTTATAAAACAAACCAACTGAAATAATTTCTTCCTGAGTTGGATACCATTCAATTCTGGAATCGTAGCTATTTATATAGCAATTTCGCACATTTACATTACCAGAAACTGTAGCATTTTCTTCGAAACTTGTAAATACAAAAGGGGAAACTTCTCTAAATTCCGGTCTGTTAATTGTTCTTCCTCCTGCTAATCGAACGATTATTTTATCAGTAAGATTTATAGTTGTGTTTAATGAAGGGAAAACATCAACCGAATCTATGTCAACTGTAACTGGCATAATGCTATTTCCACCAGTAAATTCATAGCCATTAAGTACTAATTTGTTTTTTTCAACGCGAACACCAAGATAGGTGTTGAACCATTTCGTAATCGGGAGGTTAAGTGCTAAATAGGTTGCTATAAGCTTATTACTTGCATCATAATTATCAGAAGCATTTGATTGCTCTCTCATGTGCATTCCTTTTTTATAATCCAATTTAGTATTGAACTCATTTGTAATTGAGTTAAACATAGCATCATCAAAAGCTTCAACATTGTTAAATGATTCGACATTAAAGTTGTAATCATTCATTGCAGGAAAAATTCCCGGATATATGCTATAACCAAATAACCTGGAATTAAAAACTCTTGTTTTATTTTCAATAAATAATCCAAATTTTAATTCGGGGTTAAATGAATTGAAATTAAACTTATGACTTAAGTTTAATGCGCCGCTTAATAGTTTTTCTTTGTTGTGAAAAAAAAGCCGACCTGTATAATTTGGGTCTGGTTTTGATGGCGAAAGTGGAACATAATATTGACTTTCAGGCTCTAAATCAGAGGCAACTGTTTTTATTCTACGTAAATCTGGTTGATCTTTGTTGGCTAGCGAATAGCCTAAATTCCAATCAAGCAAAGTTGTATTTGAATTAAATTTATGAAAACCTGCAAGTTGACTCGAAAAAGTAAATCTCGTTTCGTATCCCAACTCTATTGATCTCTCATAATTTCTATTAACATCAAAACCTTGTTTCAAAACTGATTTAGATGCTCCATTAATATTCAGGATATTTCTAAACTCAATTCTTTGGTTGTCGCCAAAGTTAAACACCCAATTTGAAAGAGCGTTTAATCTGGTTTTCATGATGTAAACATCCTGGTTATACGAATATGCTGTATCAGGGTAAGCTTTATCTTTATAAATACCGATTGAATTATATGCCGCTCTATATGCATTTTCATATGCATTTGCCACATTATATCCAAAAGCTGTAATAGTTCCTACTGAAACATAGCCTAATGTAAAACGCTGATTAAAACCTAATTGAAAATCAGCGTCAGGGGCTGCTATTTTTTTTGTAGGTGTAAAAATGCTATTAAAAGATTTACCAATACTGTTGATTTTATCAATTTTTTCTTGATTGGTATTTTCGAACAGTTTACTATATTCTTCGGTAGAAGGTACAGTTTTTGGAATTGATCTGGTACCATCGTCATAGCCTAACCAATCAGTTTTTCCACCTTGATAAGAATAAAATTCCTTCCCGGTTGTACCTTGATGATGCCCATACGAGTATGAAAATGTTATGCTATTGCGGTCGATTAAGCTTTTTGTTTTCACATTTATCATAGCACCGGCAAAGTCAGCAGGTAATTCGGGTGCAGGTGATTTGTATATAAGAATATTGTCAATCTGACCGCTTGGGATTACATCGAATGAGAAAGCACGCACATCACTCTCGCTACTAGGAGTAGAAGAGCCATTTAACCAAACTGAATTGTAACGCTCTGTTAAGCCGCGTACAATCACAAACTTACCTTCGCGAATGGTGACACCCGGGATTCGGCGAATTACCTCCGAAGCATCTTTATCCTGCGAACGGGATATTTGTTGCGAAGTGATACCACTGGCGATTGTCAATCCCTGACGTGTTGCAGATAACATCGAAATCTCAGTATCCGATCGGCGCTGAGCTGTAACAACTACATCTTGTATCTGATTGCTTGTTGGCTTTAATTTAATATTGAGATTGAGATTCGAATTTTTCGAAACAACAACTTTTTCAATGTGTTTTTCGTAAGAAATAAAGGAAAAAATTAAATTATATGTACCGTTTGGGATATTCTTAATTTCGAATTTCCCATCCAAATTAGTAACATTTCCCATGGTTGTTCCCTGAAGCAGGACATTACAACCAATAATTGTTTCGCCTGTTTCAGTGTCAGTTACTGTTCCCTGAAGTGAATTTTGACCGAGTAAACTAAAACTTATTAAAAAGAAAGAGATAGCTATGAGTAATTTTTGTGTCACAATTGAATATTTTGAAAATTATAATGCAAAAATATCTATTGATGATTTTGATAAGATTACTACAAGATTAATATATCGTTAACATAATATATCTTTAGTGTTTCGATTGCATTTCATATGTATTAAATGAATTCGAATAACATCAATGAAATATTATTATAATACTAATGGAATGATTATTAATGTTATAATACTAT
>JAKLIM010000319.1 GCA_022709605.1 Bacteroidota bacterium
TTTCCTTCCACGTATTTTCCTTTGAGCAGGGTTGAGTCCTCGTTTTTTACGCCTCCCGATAGAATAATGTGTGGTAAATAATTCCTGTTCAGCTCTTTGCGGAAATTTTCACAGTCTTTGCCCACAATCGTTATTTCGGTGGGTTCTACAGCCATTAATGCCATTAATATGTCCCAATTGGCATAATAAACGCCCGACTGTAAGGCTGTTTCCTTTACATTTGTTGCCATAATTCGGGCCATTTCCACATATTCCAGTTGGTAGAAATAATGTCCGAGTAGAAATAGATTTTTAGCCATTTCGGAGTTCGAAGCCGGAATCACATTGTCCGATAGCTCCATCTTACGGGCGATCAATGCTTCATCTTTATCAGAAGTATAGAAAAACATACCGCTCTGATGATCATAAAAATGTTCTATGGTGTAGTTGCATAAGCGATATGCTTCATCCAACCACTTTTCGTCGAATGTAGCCTGATAGATTGCAATAAATGCTTTCATTGTAAATGCGTAATCGTCTAAAAATCCGTGTATGGTCGCTCTTCCATTCTTGAAATTTCGATACAATTCCCCATCGGTTTGTAAAAGGTTTTCAAGTATGAAATTTGCATTTTTCAACGCTGTATTTAAATATTTATCCTCTTCTAATGCTATGAAAGCATCGATATAACCATTGATCGTCAATGCATTCCACGAAGTTAGTATTTTGTCATCCAATGCCGGACGAATTCGTTTTGAACGCTCAATTAACAAGGTGTTTTTTGTCGCCGACACGATTTCATTTAATTCATCAACCGAAATGGAATATTTTGTGGCAATAGCTTCCTTCTGAGTTGTAATGTGTAGTATATTTTCGCCGTGTTCCCAATTCCCGGTTGGTGTAACTGAATAATAATCAGCAATTAGTTCTGCATTTTTGCCTAAATATTGTTTTAATTCGTCCAGTTTCCAGACATAAAATTTTCCTTCTACATTTTCGCTGTCGGCATCCAACGAAGCGTAAAATGCACCTTCAGGTGAAGTCATTTCCCGCTCAATAAATTCTAAAGTTTCAGTTACAATTTGTTTATATACAGGGTTTTTCGTTTGTCGGTATGCGGTAGCATATAAACTTGTAAGTTGCGCATTGTCATACAGCATTTTCTCAAAATGAGGAACTTTCCACACTGCATCAACCGAATAACGCGAAAAACCGCCACCAATTTGATCATAAATGCCACCAAGTGCCATTTTATCTAAAGTGAGAGTGACGGCTTTCAATGCATCCGGGTTATTTGTGAGGTGGTAATAATGCAATAAAAACTGATAACCTACGGGCAATGGAAATTTTGGTGCCCGTTTATGACCGCCTAAGCTGTAATCAATATCATTTTTCCAGTTGTTAAAAAGGATATTAAGGTCGCTGAGACTGAAGTCTGTTTTTTCGGTATTTTTGTAAATCTGTTCGCTGTTTTGGATTCCGGATGTAAGTGATTGTGCCTGTTGTTCAGTCTTTTCCGGATTCATTGCCACAAAGTTCATAACTTGTGAAAGCATGTCCAACCATTGTGTTTTCGGGAAATAGGTTCCACCATAAACAGGTCGTCCGTCGGGTAAAGCTATGCAATTTAACGGCCAACCTCCACTTCCTGAAATTAATTGCACGGCATTCATATACACCTGATCAATGTCCGGTCGCTCTTCCCTATCCACTTTTATGCATACAAAATGTTCATTCATAAAACCGGCAACCAGTTCATCTTCAAAACTTTCGTGTTCCATTACATGACACCAATGACAGGCTGCGTAGCCAATGCTGATAATGATTAATTTGTTCTCATTCCGGGCTTTTTCCAACGCTTCATTGCCCCACGGATGCCAGTTTACGGGATTGTGCGCATGTTGCAATAAATAAGGACTGCTTTCGTGAATAAGTGAATTTGTATATTTATGTTGAGTTGAATTCATATCATGATTTATTTTAGTCGTAAAACGGTTGAGCAGGTAAAAAGGTTTATAATGATGAAAGAAATAGGCTTGAAATACCCACTAAACCGACCCTAACATCCGCCCCTAAATCCCCTTCCCGTCCCGAGACTTCGGGATTTCGGGAGGGGACTTGAAGTTAGTTTTGATTTACATATTTCTTACGAATAAATTAATATTTTTCATTAATAGAGATTATACAAGTTAGATGATTATAGTACTCATATTTAGAATTTTATCGTTTCGACCTCTATCCCTAACCCTTTCTCCACCTCTTTCGCCCTTTGGGCACTTTCTCCTTTAGGAGAAAGACAAAGGAATAGAAGTTTTTGAGAAAGGGGACAGGGCAGCTCGTTAAATGAGATTTGCGTAATGATTTCACTCCGCAAAGTCCCTCTCCTTGGGAGAGGGATCCGAAGTCTCGGATTAGGGAGAGGTCGAATTCAATTGATATTGCTACATAATAATCTATTCTGTATAAACTTTAATATATGATTCTTAAGTACATGAAAAAAAATACTCTAGTGATTCTTAACCACTTCCGACAATATTTATTAAAATTAATTAAGAATTGGAACCTGCCTGCGGTAGGCAGGTTCCAATTCTTTTTTTTGTCATGTACTTAAATATGATTATTGAAAAAAAACAGCCGATTGCATTATTGCAACCGGCTGTTCAATTTTTATATGCTTTTATAATTATTCTGCAACTTTTTCTACTCCAAATAAATCGTGCGGTTTTATACTGAGATTTGAATTTAATAAATAACCAAATAGAAAAATGAAAGCAATAAATGCCAAAACAATCAGCAATTGGCTTTTTGACGTTTTTTGAATTTCTTGTCGGTCTTTAATTTCGCAAACTTCGCCGGGACAATATTGTGCTTTTTCTTTGTAAATAAGCGAATACACTTTACAACCCAAACAAATGCCAAAAACCGACTCGAAGAATAAAAAGATGAGACAGATCAAACAAATGATACCCGAAATAGGGCTGTAAGTATTCATTACCACCATGAGAATAAACATGGTGCCCGCCAACACTAATCCGATAATCCACGAGAACTTTTTCTGTTTGGCTCCAACATATTCAGGCGTTTGGTTGCCCACAATCAATCGACTAATAATTAAAGTAGGTGCAAATTTTGGACTGATAAAAACCCGAATAATGAAATCGACCAGAAAAATAGTGATTCCGTATTTTATTGGTACAAAGTTCCCTGAATTTATGATTAGCATCAACGAAATAAATACCATTAAAAAAAGCATTCCTGCTGCCGCTCTTATTTCACGCTCATTTAAAACGGGAATATTATAACCCTCTACTTCTTCTCCAAATTTGAAATTGTTCTTCATCTTAATTATTAATTTTTGTATGTTAAGTTGATTAAACAAAAGTAAACAAAAAAAGTTTGTTTTACATGAAAATGTGACTAATCATTTTTTCTGCCGACGTCGCAGGTCTTGTGATAGATATCAATTTAACCCTGAAAATTCCCTTTGAAAATTTCATACAGTTAGAAAACTTTACAAAAAATATTTTAGTTAAATATTTAAAAATCATATTAATACAATAATGTTGTTGATTGTTTTCTTTTATTTAATGTTTGATTTCCTTTAAATAAATCATATATTTGCAATGAAATTTTATACAAATAATATGACAGCAATAGAATTGAAAACAATATTGATGCATCGAATAGCCGAAATAGAAGATGTATCCTTTTTAAAAGCCATTAAAACAATTCTTGATTCAAAAACACAGAATGAAGTGCTATCCTTATCTGCAGCACAAAGAGATGAAATAATTTCATCGAAAAAAGAAATAGAGCAAGGATTATTTTCTGTTCATGCTGATCTTGACAAGAATATAAAGGAATGGCTGCACGAAAAATAATTTGGTCTAATCTTGCCAAAGTTAAACTTTATGATACACTGAATTACTTTGCCGAAAGGAATAAAAGTAAAACTTATTCTGAAAAACTTTACAAAAGGATTAATAAAGAATTGCGATTACTTATCAAACAACCCGATTTTGGAATCAAAACAGAAATTGAAAATGTCAGAGGTTTAATTGTTGGAGATTATATTTTGTTCTACGAAGTAAACAAAGATTTTATTATAGTACATACACTCTGGGATTGCAGACAAAATATCGAAAACTTAAAAATTAAATAATTTTTAAGAATAAAACAGCCGATTGCAAATTCCTGCAACCGGCTGTTTAATCTTTATTCTTTGCTCTTTACTCTTTGCTCTGAATCAATATTCATCCCAACTTTTAATCTTAATATCTTCAATCGTCTTACTGCAAAATGCTGTGATAAAGGCTGAAGCCAAACGAGCGTTGGTCAAAAGTGGGATATTGAAGTCAATCGCTCCACGACGAATGGCGTAATCGTTTTTCAACTCGCGCTCGGTCGTGTTTTTAGGGATATTCACCACCAAATCGAATTGTTTGTTGGCCAACATATCTTTCACATTGAATTCTCCTTCTTCATCGGGCGAGTTT
>JAKLIM010000032.1 GCA_022709605.1 Bacteroidota bacterium
AGCATATAAAGACCTTTTTCGGGGAACCGTTTTGGAAGAAAACGGGTTTTTGATAAATTTGTGGTCAAAAATTTTGACCGCAAAATATTAAACTCTGTATCATCAAGTTGAAATATATAACCTTCAGGAAATTTATCTGGATTGTTTTTTACAGCTTGATTAATTTCTTTGGTTTTCACATCATATAACTCAGCAACATCGCTATCAAGAATAACTTGCTGATTACGTAAAGTAATAACTTTATTTTCAACATTATTGAATTTTATAATATCGGTCATGGTCTTTTTCATTTATTTGTGGTCGAAATTTTCGTCCACAAAATTTTCTCTTTTTCCCCTTTAGGCTTGGGCGTGAGCTCAGTCGAACGGGGTTAGGAGTTTACTTCCAATATTTATCCACCAATTCCTGTTTAATATTCACTTCAGCAGGTTTAAAATGATCTGCAAGCATTTCCCAGGTTACGTCCAACATTTTTGTTGTATCAATATTGACATCGATGGCTAATAATTTAGATGAATAATCTTTAGCAAAAGCCAATGTACGATCATCGTAATCTGTCAAATCGAAACCATTTTCGAGTTTGGTTTTAGCATTGGCAGCATCTGCAAAAAGTCGCACAGCAGCATTCATTACCTGTGGATGATCTTCGCGGGTTTTTTTGCCGATAACCAACTGTTTTAAACGTGATAACGAACGGAAAGGATCAACAATAACTTTACCAACATCGGTATCGCGACGAAGGAACAACTGACCTTCAGTAATATAACCCGTATTATCCGGAATAGCATGTGTAATATCGCCACCCGAAAGAGTTGTTACAGCAATAATTGTGATGGAACCTCCGGCAGGAAATTGAACCGCTTTTTCGTAAATTTTAGCCAAATCGGAATAAAGTGAACCCGGCATCGAATCTTTGGATGGAATCTGATCCATACGATTCGAAACAATGGCTAAAGCGTCGGCGTACGAAGTCATATCAGTTAATAATACCAACACTTTTTCGTTTTTATCCACAGCAAAATACTCTGCTGCAGTCAATGCCATATCAGGAATTAAAAGACGTTCAACAGGCGGATTCTCAGTTGTATTTACAAAACTAACGATACGATCGAGCACTCCTGCATTGTTAAATACATTTTTAAAATACAGGTAATCATCATTAGTTAAGCCCATTCCACCCAAAATAATCTTATCGGTTTTGGCACGTAAAGCCACATTTGCCATAACCTGATTATATGGCTGATCGGGATCGGCAAAAAATGGAATTTTTTGTCCCGAAACCAGGGTATTATTTAAATCGATACCTGCGATACCGGTTGCAATAAGTTCTGAAGGTTGTTTTCTGCGAACCGGATTAACCGATGGACCGCCAATCTCGCGTTCTTCGCCTTCAATTTCAGGTCCGCCATCAATGGGATTACCAAACGAATCGAAAAAGCGACCGGCTAATTGTTCGCTTACTTTAAGTGAAGGTGCTTTGCCCAAAAAAATCACTTCGGCATTGGTAGGAATACCTTCAGTACCACTAAATACCTGTAAAGTAACTTCCTCTCCGGATATTTTAACCACCTGAGCTAATTTACCGTTAACAGTAGCCAATTCATCATTTCCTACATCCGTAGCTTTGAGCGTACATGTAGCTTTATTGATTTGGATTATTTTAGTATAAATCTTTTGAAATGCTTTTGTTGCCATTTATTTAAATGTTGTTTTATTAAAGTACTAAGGTTTTATATGTAAGATTTTGCCATCTCTTAAAACTACTAAGTCGCTATTCATTCTTTTTTTGTATGCAATTAGATTGTCGCAGACTTTATCCATACCCAGAAGAATTTTTTCTCTGTCAGATAAAATTTTTTTATTGTTTTTCATTTGATATTTCTTTAAGTATTTTAAACTTAATTTTATCTATAATAAATAATTCATCTTCTTGTTTTTCAGCAATAAGTAGAAATTTTTGGTCTGAATTGTCGAACAACATTGCTTCATTGACTATAGGTAAATAAATTTGAAAGAGATTCTTAATTCCATTATAATATCTTCTACAAATCACATTTGAATCAACATTATGCCCTCCTTCAATCACTCTTTGTTTAACACGTTCTAAGGCTAATTCTATTGACTGTAACCAAAAAAACAAAAGTATTACAGTATAGCCTTTTTCCTGAGCTATTTTAACCACATTTTTATAACTTTTAGTTGAAAGAGTTGTTTCAAATGCAAAAGTTTTACCCTGATTTAATAAGTCTTTAATTCGATTTAGCATCAATCTTCCAGCTTCAATCGCAACTTTTTCAGGTTGAAATGGTGATAAACCTTTTGCAATTTCATCAGCATTAACAAATTCTTTACAATTTAAAATCTCAGGTAAAATTGTAAACGAAGCCGTTGTTTTTCCTGCACCATTACAACCTGAAATTATATAAAGAACTTTATTTTGCATTATTTGCTATTTTTTTCTTTCCGCCAAAATAGCATTCAATTCTCCGATATATTTTTCAAACTCTTCTGAATGAAATGCGGAATAATTCATTTGTTTACAAACATTTATAATTCGTTTGAAATAATCCATTACATCCACGAATCCATTAAAATTAAAATCGGCATGACAAATTCCCATCACCAAATTGAGCATAAATTCTTGTCGTTCGATGGGTGTAACAGCATCAATATCATCGAAAGCATCTTGTTGAAGTATGACAAAATCAATCACTTCCGATTTCCAAAACGTAATGTGATAATCGACAGGCACACCGTCGTCACCCAAAATGTTTATTTGTTCCTGAACCTCTTTACCGCGTTGAAGTATGGTTTTCATGTCGTTCACTTTGCTGGTCCAGTCCGGTGAAATTCTTTTCGATATATATTCTTCAAATTCAGGATATTCGATATATTTTGAATAACTGTCAATCGGATTAATGGCCGGATAACGTTTGCGGTCGGCACGGGCTTGTTCCAACGCATAAAAACAGCGGGCTGCTTTTTTTGTACCTTCAGTGACAGGTTCTTTGAGGTTACCACCGGCAGGCGAAACAGTTCCGATAAAGGTAATAGAACCGGTTTGACCGTTTTTAAGATAAACATAACCGGCACGGCTGTAAAAAGTTGCAATTATTGCCGACAAATCCATTGGGAAAGCATCCTGACCAGGAAGTTCTTCCATGCGGTTACTCATTTCGCGTAATGCCTGAGCCCAACGTGAAGTAGAGTCGGCCATCATCAATACACGCAAACCCATGGCACGGTAATACTCCGAAATTGTCATGGCTGTATAAACCGAAGCTTCGCGTGAAGCAACCGGCATGTTTGAAGTATTGGCAATAATAATGGTACGTTCCATTAATTTACGTCCTGTATGCGGATCTTCCAATTCCGGAAATTCCACAAATATTTCAACTACTTCATTCGCGCGTTCACCGCAAGCAGCAATAACTACAATATCAGCTTCAGCCTGTTTCGAAATTGCATGTTGCATAACCGTTTTTCCGGTGCCAAAAGGGCCGGGAATAAATCCGGTTCCACCTTCTACAATCGGATTGGCTGTATCGATAATACGAACACCTGTTTCGAGTAATTTGAAAGGACGTGGTTTTTCGACATGAACAGTAACTGCTTTTTTAACAGGCCACTTTTGCACCATTGTAACTTCAATTTCCTTTCCATCAGCATCAATCAACACCGCTATCGTATCGAGTATTTTATGTTCGCCTTTCGCAATAACCGATTTCACAGTGTATGAACCTTCGAATTTAAAGGGAACCATAATTTTATGGGCCTGATGATTTTCGTCAACCTGACCAAGCCACGAACCGGCTTCCACTTTATCACCTGCTTTGGCAATGGGTTCAAAATCCCAAAGTTTTTCAGTATCAAGCGGATAATTGTATTCTCCACGTTGTAGAAAAACACCTGTAAGTTTGTCGAGGTCATTCTGGAGGCCATCATAATTGCGCGAAAGCAAACCCGGTCCGAGTGTAACTTCGAGCATGTGACCATAGAACTCCACATCGTTACCAACTTTCAAGCCACGTGTACTTTCGAAAACCTGAACGAAAGCATTTTTGCCTACTACTTTCAGCACTTCGGCCATCAGTTTTTGATTGCCTAATTCGATGTAAGCTATTTCGTTTTGAGCCACGGGTCCATCCACTTCTACCGTAACTAAGTTGGAAATAATTCCTTTAACTTTTCCTTTTGTTGACATAATATTTAATGTGCCAATTTGCCAATAAATCCCGATAGCTATCGGGAGTGCTAATTACAAATTATTTATGACTATATAATTATTTATTTTTCTATTTTTACAGTATATCCTATCGGATTCAATGGCTTACTCTTTATTGTGTTCATTTCTGTTATAATATCCAGAATTTCAGCTATTCTCATATCATTATCAACCATATATTCTTCCAATTTCTTATTCAATACTGCATATCCCAAAGCATAATGTCGAATTGCTACAAATGCCCTCATAATTGCTATATTTACTTGAATTGCAGTATCTGTGTTTAATAATCCCGACAACATAGCTACACCTTGTTCAGTAAATGCAAAAGGTAAATATCTGTTACCTCCTCTGTTTGAGGTCGCAATTTGCGACCTCAAACTTTCAAACTCTACATTCGAAAGTTGAAACATAAAATCAGAAGGAAATCGCTTTATGTTTCTTTTGACTTGCTCTTTAAGTCTCTTTGTATCAATTTGATACATTTCAGCTAAGTCAAAATCAAGCATTACTTGTTTGTCTCGAATGTTATAAATTTAATTTTGAACAGCTACAATTTCCATCATTTAAAAACAATAGATAATAAGGTTATTAGTTTGAGGTCGCAAATTGCAATCTCAAAATTAAATAGTTTCAAATTTCACACCTTCTTTCAAACTTCCAAGTAATTCTCTGAAAATCTGTCCGCCTTTTTCCATCGAAAGCATTTTCCAACGATCAATCATCTGAATTTTCAACACATAAGCCAGCACTTTTTCGACTGAAAAATAATTGAAAAACGTATTCTCTTCGAGCCAGGCCCATTTCATCGCATCAATTTTCTTTTCGCGTTCGAGCAGGTCATTTTCTTCAGCAATGCGTAAAACCAAATCGAGTTGCTCAAACATACCGGCCAACCCAAAATCGCGCGAATTGCTTTTTCGAATGGTCGAAGCCACTTCATTATTGCCAATGACCAACATTTGTTGATCGAAACCATGATTTCGGCAAGCAATTGCTGTTAATATATTGTTGACATTGAGATTAAACTCAAACCATTTTTTCAAAAATTTATTATCGCTTTTCAACGCTTCTTCATAATATAAAGTTGCTAAATGGTCTTCCGGTGAAATACCTTCCACTGCATTCTTTTCGTCAGATATTTCAGTATAAAATTTTTGAATATATGGAAGTAAGTATTGATCTTTAGGATTTTCCGTATCTTTCATCACAGCCACAAGCTGCAACCAATCGGCTGAAGTTATATTTCCAAGTGGATTCAAAGCAGCATCTTTATTGGCAAGGAATGTCAAGAAATTTCGGTTATCATATTCCGCAAAAATTAATTTCAGTAACTGTCCATCAGATGCCGAAAGTTGTTCCAATAGCTCCTCTTTTAATTCGGGCAGTGAAACATTAATTTTCGTATCTTCGGCTTGTATATCAGGTAATCCTGCAATCAGGCAATAGTAATTCATTGATTGAAAAGTTTGTAATTTGAAAGGTTTGAAGTTTGAAAGTTTTTCACACCACTTTTTAGCTTTATCTTACATCTTATCTGATAATCAGAACAGCATTTCTACTAATTTTGGACGCAAAAATTCTTTGAAATAGGCAATAAATTCATCATCGCCGAAGGTAATTTTATAACCTTCTTTTTCGGGAATAATCGCAAAATCTGCTTTTAATCCATTGGCTTCGGTAATTTTTACACCTTTATTTAATAGATCCTTGGCATTAGTCACAAAATAATCGGTCAGGGCTTTTGCATCTTTTGTTTCAACTGTAATGGACTGATTTTTACCCCAATCCTGAACAAGTGCAAGTATCGTTTTTTGCATAAATGCTTTATCGGTGGTTGCAGCTTTTACCGAAGAAGATACAATTGTTCCGCAAATTAAATCGGCAATCTCAGTTTTCAGTGCGTTAACAGATTGCTGAGCAAACAGTTTTAATTCAGACTGAGTATTTTTTGCTAACTCAGTTGATTTAGATTCAGCAACATTTATAATAGCGGCGGCCTCTGACTGTGCCTTTGCGATAATGTCAGCGGCTTGTTTTTCAGCGTTTTCAATTATAACCTTTGCTTCAGCATTTCCTTTTTCTACTCCTTCGAGGTATATTTTATCGGTAAGTTCTTGAAGTTTTGTATTCATAAAAATTTATGTTTTTGTGCTTTTTTCTATCGAATCGCAAATTTAGTATTTATTCGTTCACAATTATAATTTTTATAATTTTTTATAACATTGATTGCAAATATGAAATATTTCTTTTTTTTGTGAAAAATCGACACATAGTTTTTTGTACTTTTGTTTATCGTTTTTTTAATGTGTAATTTTATTTTTATGAAGATAATTGGAATACTTTCGGACACTCACGGTATGCTCGACGATCGAGTTTTTGAGCACTTTGCAACATGCGACGAAGTGTGGCACTGTGGTGACTGGGGTTCACTCGAGGTAGTTAATAAACTTCAGAAATTTAAACCTTTACGTGGAGTTTGGGGTAATATCGACGGGTACGAAATTCGGTCTTTGTTCCCTCAGCACAACCGGTTTTTATGCGAGGATGTTAAAGTGTGGCTCACACACATTGGCGGTTATCCGGGCAATTATGATGCACTTGTTCGTCCGGCAATTTTTCAGCAGCCACCCAAACTCTTTGTTTGCGGACATTCGCACATATTAAAAGTAAAGTACGATAAAACACTTGATTTACTTCACATTAATCCGGGTGCTGCCGGCAAATACGGTTTTCACAAAGTACAAACTTTAATTCGCTTTGAAATTGATGGAGAAAAAATTCAAAACCTGGAAGTGATTGAATTGAACCAAAAACAGGTATAATTAAATTTCATTTCAAAACTATTTGAGTCTGAAACCTGTTTAATTAAAAAAATCTACACTTAAATACTTAGAATTTATGCAATCACTTTTCGATGGAGTGAAGGAATTTAACGCGAATGATTTTCACGACCACAAGGATTTATTTGAAAAAATAGGGCGAAATCAGGATCCTCATACGCTTTTTATCGGGTGTTCCGATTCGCGGGTAGTTCCTAATTTGATAACCAAAACATTGCCCGGCGAATTGTTTGTCATCCGAAATATTGCAAACTTAGTACCCATGTTCAGAAAATCAGATGAATTTTTGGCAACGACTTCGGCCATTGAATATGCCATAAAAATACTCAATGTGTCCACTATTTTAATTTGCGGTCATTCGAATTGCGGTGGGTGCAGCGCACTTTATATGAACGAATTAGCAGGGAACGAAATACCTCATACCCGAAAATGGCTCGAATTGGCCAAAAAAGTGAAAGAAAAAATGATTCGGTTGAAAATTGTTGATCCCACCATTCGTGAGTGGATGACAGAACAATTGAATATTGTTGAGCAAATGAATCATCTCCTATCCTATCCATATATTCTCGATAAATACAATGCCGGCGAATTAAATATACTTGGTTGGTATTATATTATCGAAACCGGCGAAGTATTTAATTATCAAAAGGATCAAAAAATATTTGTGAAAATTGAATAATCCTTTTTCGATTTAACATAACTTATTGCACTAATTTATGCTGTAAAGTATATTTAAAAATTATCCAGCAATTAAAAAAATAAAAAGCAATTGTCAAATTGGTATGCCAATCTATTGTTCTATTAAAAAATACATTTATCTTTGTCATCTGCATTAAAATTGAATAATATCAAAAAGTTTCAATCTAAAACAGCAAAATGATAATATTTTGAATTTTTAAAATACCATTTTCGATTTGTTTTCATATTTAAAAAGCTGGAATAAAATTTATGACAGAAACAACAGTTAAAATAACAGGTCAGGTTCAACACACCCCGGCTGATGTTGTCATTTCAAAAGTTAAAGAATTAATTAATTCGGGAGTTCTCAAACCCGGTGACAGATTGCCTGCCGAAAGAAAATTAGCTTTTGAGTTTGGATTTGGCAGAACGCAGATACGTGAAGCGTTGAATAAACTCGAATTTTACGGAATTATAAAAACTTTGCCTCAAAGTGGTTCGGTGATTAACGGCTTGGATATCAACACCCTCGACGGCTTAATTTCAGATGTTCTAAATTTACAAAGCTACGATTTCTTTTCGCTGGTTGAAACCCGTGTAGTTTTAGAAGTGAATGCCATACGATTGTGCGCCGAAAGAAGAACTGAACAAGATATTCATAAATTGGAAAAAGCGCTCGAGAATTATATAAAATATTATGATACAGAAGACCGTGTAAGTCATGATTTTGCATTTCATCGGGCCATTGCCGAAGCAAGTCATAATCCCGTATTTAAGGCGATGTTAATGATCGTGATTCCGGACATTATGACAATTTATCAACGCGATAGAATTTGTGTGCCTAATATTGCTATTTCGGATGAACACGCGCAAATGCTGGATGCAATAAAAAAAGGAGATGGAGAACGAGCCGCCAAACTCATGACTGAACATTTACAAGGAGTTTTTGATTTTGCCAAATCGAAATTAGAAATAGTGAATTAATATGCCTATGTAGTTTAATTTCAGTTTAAAATAAACTAAATAGTACAATTGAATGAATACCGCTCAAAATTTGAGCGGTATTTTTTTTTGAATATCCATACAAAAAATATGTTATACAACACAAAATGAAAAATAATGAAAAAAACACATTGTACATATAAAACTTTACAGTATTTTTGGTCGACCAATTAATTGGTATACCAATTTAAAATCAAAAAAATCAATAACACTTAAATACCAATCAAAAAAAATCACAAACTAATAAATTCATGAAAAACAACACTAAAACCAAAAGGTTTATTCGAAATGTATTGTGGTTGTTCATTTTAATAAGTATGAACACCGCCGGAGTAATGGCTCAAATAAGAGTAAGCGGAACAGTAACCGACAGTAAAAAGGAACCCCTGATTGGAGTTAACGTTACAGTATCGGGTTCGAAAAGCGGAACAATAACCGACTTCGATGGCAAATACAGTTTGCAGGCTCCTGATAATAAATCGGTTATTGTATTTTCTTACATTGGTTATAAGACAATAGAAAGAACTGTTGGCAACTCAGGCGTAATCAATATGATACTTGAAGAGGACACCAAATTAATCGACGAAGTGGTGGTGGTAGCTTACGGCACACAAAAAAAATCGCATTTAACGGGTGCCGTCGCATCATTAAAAGCGGAAGGCTTGGATGAGGTTCCGGTATCGCGGGTCGACCAGGCATTACAGGGTAAAATGGCAGGAGTTTCGATTAACAACAATAATCCTGAAGCCGGTGAAAAACCACAAATTCGGATTCGTGGATTGGGCTCGATATCAGCAAGTAACGAACCTCTTGTTGTGGTTGATGGTTTCCCAATTCAGGATGGACTATCGATGGTTAGCATGGGTGATGTAGAATCTATTGAGGTTTTGAAAGATGCTGCGTCTTCCGCTTTATATGGTTCACGCGCTGCAGGAGGTGTAATATTAATTACCACAAAATCAGGGAACATAAAAAAACCTAAGTATGGGTTTAAAATGTACAACGGTATAACCAGTGCATTAAAACTACCGGATATGCACACAACTCAGGAATACACTGAATTGCTGTTTGCAGAAGCGGCACAACGCATGCAGGATCCATCAATAAATGGAATTGCAACTGAAACAATGGCTTTCAACAAAATAGCTGATACAGAACGTGCCGGATATTTGATTTTAAAAAATATGGTAGATCAGCCAACTGATTGGTTGAAAGAAGGACTTAGGGATTTTGGAACAAAGCAAAATTACCAGTTAAGCGCTTCGGGTGGCGATAAAAATATGAAATACTACATTTCGGCCAACTACACAGGTGAAGAAGGTATAATGAAAAACAGCACCTACGATAAATTTACTTTCAGAATAAAGACGGACATAAATCTTTCAAAAAATATATCTGTAGGAATCAATTTGAGTCCTACATATTCGAACCAGGAACGTCCGGCAGTTGATTTAACAGATTACATGCGTTTTCCTTCGTGGATGCCGATCCGACACAACGAATCTACTGCGGCTTTGACAAGTTTGCCGGGTGGAACAGTAAAAAAAGGGGGCGATTTTGCACAACCAAGCGATTTTAATGGAATTAATATCAGCGGATTAGGATTAAACGACGAAGTATGGCATTTAGCCGGCGTCAATCCTTTTAGTTCAAGTAATCAGAATCCGGTTTCGATACGCGAGCGCACAAGCATTTTCAACGACGAATATAAGTTACAGGGAAATACCTATTTGAATTTTGTAATCGCCAAAGGATTACAATTTAAAACATCGAATGGATTTTATGCTTCGTACAAAGAGTACAACAAGAAAGAACAAACATCGGCCAATAAAGCAGGGAATCCAAATATGCTTACCCGCCAAATGACATTACGGACTGAATTACTATCAGAAAACATATTGTCATACGATTTAAAAACAGGAAGTCATGAAATAAATGCGCTGGCAGGTGTTACTTTTCAAACAAAAAAGAATAAGTACAATGCCATGGTTGCAACATCGTTTCCTGATGAAGAAATGCTTTCGTTTAACCTGGCTTCGCAATTAATACTTGATAGTCCAACCATACCCGGAACAACATCATTCTATTATTCCGAGGCGCTTATGTCTCTTTTAGGCAGAATAAATTACACCTTTAAAGGCAAATATTTAGCCTCGTTAAGTATGCGTGCCGATGGTTCATCACTATTTGCAACAGGCAATAAATGGGACAAGTTCCCGGCAGGTTCTATAGGCTGGAGAGCTTCTGAAGAGGAATTTATGAAAGAACTTGACTGGGTTTCGAACCTGAAAATCAGAGCCAGCTATGGTTTAACGGGTAATAATGCGATTCCGCAATATGCTTATCTGAACAGAATAAACACCAACAACTACGCTTTGGGAGTAGGAAATGGATCATTGATTTCGGGGATGGCTTCGAACGACGATATTTTGGGAAATCCCGACATTACCTGGGAACGTTTAGCGGAGGCAAATTTCGGTTTAGATGTCGGATTATTCAACAGCAGATTGAATGTTTCGGTAGAACATTACAATTCAAATACCTCGCGTATGATTCTTGGACAACCGGCCATGTTTATCACAGGACATAAAACCTATTGGAATAATATCGGGAAAGTAAATAACACCGGATGGGAAGTTGAAATTACAACTACCAATATTATCAAAAGAAACTTTAGTTGGAAAACAACTGCGAACTTTTCGACCAATAAAAACACATTGCTAAACTACGGCGACAAAGAAAAAGAGGATAACTTTGGCGAAAGAAATGAAGTATTCAGAGCTTTGGTAGGTCAACCTTCGATACAATACTTTGGTTATAAAGCAGATGGAGTATGGACAACATTCGAAGAAGTAGCTTACGCCAAAGCACAAAAAGATGAAAATGGAGTGCCTTTTACTTATTCAAAATTTGCACCCGTATTAGGTGGCCTGAAAGTGAAGAACACAAACAACGACAATAAAATTGATGCAGAAGACCGCGTAGTTTTAGGCGATCCTTTCCCTGATTTCACCTGGGGTTTCACCAACACATTTACGCTTAAAGATTTCGATTTAAGTTTCTTGTGGCAGGGCGTACAGGGTATTGACATTATTAATGGTAACGTGAATTACAACGAACAACTCCGGTTAAATAAAGCATACACTGCGAGCCGTTATGTAAGTCCAATGTTCCCCGGCGATGGAAAAACAGTTTATTCGACCAATACAGCAGGAAGCGATTTGATGTTAACTGATTATTGTATTGAAGATGGTTCGTATGCTGCATTGCGCGATTTGACCCTGGGTTACAAATTACCAACAAAAATTGTAAATATCATAAAAATGAACGACTTGCGTATCTATTTTTCGGCACAAAATCTGATTTATTTAATGGCTTCGAACTATAGAGGCATAAATCCAGAAGCCAGAAGAACTACAAGTGCATACGCAAGTCCATTGATTGATGGTTATCAACGCGGTGCTTTTCCTTTAAACAGAACGTTTACTCTTGGTGTTGACATATCATTCTAATTAAGTCGAAAAAAATTAAAAAATTACAGAAAAATGAAACGTTATATAAAAACACTTTTAATAGCATTAACAACCCTGATTTTCACCGGTTGTGAAGGATTTCTGACTGAAATTCCGGAATCGGCACTTACATCAGCCGATTTTTATACTACTCCCATACGTATAAATCAGGGAGTTATAGGATGTTATAATGGAATGGCGACCATTCAACAAGACGAATGGATGTTTACCGAACTGCGCAGCGACAATACCTGGCAGGATGGAACAGGATCAAGTGCTACAGCACGCATCGACCAAACAGATTTGGCCTCATTTCGCTCTTCGCCAAGTTTACCATTGCTGCAAACCTATTGGTATAAAACCTTTCAAAATATATCGAATATAAATGCTGTTTTGCCATCGGTTGCTGATAATAAATACATTACGATTGAAACTCAACGAGCACAATACGAAAGCGAATTGCTTTTTATGCGGGCTTATCATTATTACACGCTCGTCAATTTGTTTGGCGATATGTTTAAAATTACAAAAGTAATCGGACCCAATGAAGCGAAGAAAATCAACCGTTCGCCCGTAATTGAAATTTACAATGAAATTATAATACCCGATTTGATAAAAGCCGCTGCACAAGCACCTCCCGGTTACGCTGATGCTGAAAAAGGTCGCATCACTAAATGGGCTGCTAAAGCCATGCTTGCCAAAGCGTACATGATGATGGGAGGAGCTCAAAACCTGGCACTTGCCAAAATTTTACTCGAAGAAGTTATGGCAGCTACTCAACATGGTTTGTTAACTGGAGCAGGAGCTTATGCTAATATTTTCAGTGTGTCGAACGAAATGAATAAGGAAATAATTTTCGCTATTCGATACAAAGGGGGCAGTTTGGGCATTGGATCCACATTCTGGTCGAATTTTGCACCACTTGGCTCGGCTAACCAATTCTTAAAATTGGGAACACCGCTTGGATACAATGCTCCCACGCTGGAAATCAGAACACTGTTTGAATCAAATTCAACCGACACCCGCAAAGATGCTTGTTATCGTGTTTGGGTAAAATCGCCTACTTCGAGTGTTCCATATATATCCAAATTTATGGATTCGGGAATGACTCAGGCTTTGCAAGCTGAAAACGACTGGATTATTCTACGATACGCAGATATTGTTTTGCTTTATGCCGAAATACTTGCACAGGATGGAAATCATGCATCAGCTCATACCTATGTTAATAAAATTCGATCAAGGGCAGGATTAGCCGATGCGAGTCCTTACGGTTCGAAAATTGAAGCTTTGGATGCAGTTTACGCTGAACGTCGACTGGAACTTGCTTTCGAAAATCAACGTTGGTTTGATTTGCTTCGGATGGGAAAATCGTACGACAATCCAAACAAACCGTTGGAAATTATGATTCAACATACTTTTGTAACTGACTGGGTAAATGCTTATTCAAAATACAATCCAATTCAACCGCCTGAACAAAGATTTTACATTAAGGAACGTTTGATATTGCCAATTCCACAAACGGAAATTGATACAAACAATGAAATAAAGATTGCTCAAAACGAAAGTTACTAGTTAATAGTATGTAGTTGTTAGTCTTTTAGTTAGTAGATTTTAGTAAAAAAAAATAAATATAAAAAAACATGATACCATTAAAATATAAAGTTCAAACACTTCTGTTTGCGTTAACCATCAGTTTCGTTGGTTGCACTACCGATGAGGAAACAGTAATTGTACCCAAAACTCCGGAACAATACAAAACGGAATTTGGATCGTTTGTAAGTTCCGAAAAAACAAAAGTGGAAACCTGCGTTGTTGGTTTCGACAAGGGAAACTTCAGAACAAGTACCAAATTTGATGCATTAAAAGCAGATTATTTAACAGTGTTGAATGGAGCTGAAACTATTCTTGCAAAAACGGATGTTACAATTCCGGATATTATTAATGCCAATAAAACACTTGGAACACCGGGAAAAGCATTTGCTGCCGAATACTTTCTTACCGACCGACGCGCATTGAATGATCTTGTGGTAGCTTGTGAAGCACTTTCCACTGCTACGGTTGAGGGCACGGCAGTCGGACAAGTTCCTACGGCTGCAAAAACTGCGTTTACGACTGCTATAACTGCCGCAAAAACAACTCGTAGTCTTGTGACAGCTATTGACAGGGTAATAACAGAAGCTGTAGACAAACTGAAAGCAGCAAAAACAACTTTCGAAGCCGCAATAATAAAATAAAAATGCCATGCAAAAACACATTCATTCATTAGTGCTGTTTCTTTTTGTTTTAACATCGTTAAATGCAAAAACTTACAAGGCTGTCGATGTATCGCAATTTAACAATTACGTAAAATCCATTGTTGCAGGCGATTCTATAATTTTGGCTAACGGAGTTTGGAAAGATGTGCAATTTAAGCTGAAAGGGATAGGCGAACCGGACAAATTCATTTACCTTGTGGCTGAAACCCCCGGAAAAGTTAGTATCGAAGGTAAATCGCGTCTGCAACTTTCGGGTCAATATTTATTTGTATCAGGGCTTACTTTTGTCAATGGATGTACACCCAAAAGTGTAGTAATTGAGTTCAGAACAAGTTCAACTGAATTTGCTTATAACAGTACATTAAATCAGTGCGTTATTGATAAATTCAATCAACCAAAAGACTCCGCCGATCATTGGGTTGGTATTTACGGAAAGAAAAATACGGTTGAATATTGTTATTTTGGTGGAAAATCGAACGAAGGAACAACCCTTGTTGTTTGGCCAAACGATTCAAATTCGACTAACAATGGTCATTTGATTTATCGTAACTACTTCGGAGCACGACCACGCTTGGGTTCGAATGGCGGTGAGACGATCCGAATTGGCACCAGTCAGGTTTGCCATTTAAGTTCAGGTACAATTGTCGATGGGAATTATTTTGAGCGCTGCAATGGCGAAACCGAAATTATTTCAAATAAATCGGGTGACAATATTATTGCCAACAATACTTTTCTGGAATGTGAAGGCAGCGTGGTGCTACGACATGGCAATAACGCCACCGTTTCAGGAAACTGGTTTATCGGGAATGGTAAAATAAATACCGGTGGCGTACGTGTTATCAACGAAGGCCATAAAATTTTCAATAATTATTTTTATAAATTGGCGGGTGATGAATTTCGTTCAGGGTTAGCTATTATGAATGCTATCCCCGATTCTCCTGCCAATGGTTATGCACCGGTTAAAAACGTTGTTTTTACCAATAACACCTATTATGATTGTGCTTTCCCGTGGGCATTTGGGGTTGGTTTTGGTGAACGAAACCGAATTGTAAAGCCTGAAAGCACTTTATTGCTTAATAACCTTGTTTATTGTCCGAATACTGCTGAACTGATTAAATATTACGACACTAGCGATGGTATCAGAATGGACAATAATATTATGATAAACGCATCAGGAACTTTGAAAGAAAAAGGAGCTGTTGATGCTGAAGTTCTAAAAGACAATGTTTTGGGTTTTGAAATGGTTTATTCTACTTTGAAAGCAAAAAAACTTCCTTATGTAAAATACGATATATTAGGACAAACTCGTGGTGAAGCTGTTGTTGGAGCATTTCAAAATAAAGGCGAAAAACCGCAAATTGAATTGGCAACCGCCAAAAACTGCGGCCCCGAATGGTACAAAATTATAACCGCATCCGAAATTCAAAAACCAAAACAATTGGAAAAACAATAAATATTGAAGCCGGCACCGACATTTTATCAAAAGCAATAAAAAAAGCCGGTAACGACGATATTTTCATTTTAGGGGATGGCGAACACATTATCACCAATAAAATTGCTATAAATAAAGGCATTACTTTGAAAGCTGCTGATTCGAAAACGAAACCGGTTATTCGTTTACAGTCTGAAAGAGAGAACAATAGTTTCTTCGAAATTGGTGGAAATGCAACTGTTCGCATGGAGGGAATTGCATTGAATGGTGACAGCAAGGCGAAATTTCCCGCAAAGTATGTATTTGTTTCAGCCAAAGAAGGAGCTTTCGGATATTCGCTTTTTATTGATAATTGCGAAATTTACGATGTAAATGTAGAAACCGGAGCAATTTTCAAAGCGTATAAAAGTTCGTATGCCGATTCAATTTCCGTACGAAATTCAATATTACGTGATTCGTATCGCGGTTTTTCATTGGCAGAAGAAAAAGACAATATTGGAAAATACAATGCTGAAAATGTGGTTTTTGAGAATACCGTTTTTAGCAAGTTTACTCAATTTGCAATAGATTATTACCGCGGTGGAAATGATGAATCTACTTTGGGAGGTTTATTGAAAATCGATCATTGTGTTTTTGATGCCGTTGGTTCTGATGAAAAACAGTCGATACTTAAACTGACAGGCATAGTTACTGTCAATATTACAAATAGTAATTTCAATAACTCGTTGGCAAAATTGACAGTACGACTTTCGGGCGAAAAAAATAAAATTCAGAACTGTAATTTTAACGCTTGTGCCGAACCTAAAATTGAAAAAGGAGCAAAATCGGAAACCTTACTTT
>JAKLIM010000320.1 GCA_022709605.1 Bacteroidota bacterium
TCAATGTATCGAAGGGATCAAAAGTAGCGAAATGGCCGACAACAGTGACATGAAAATGTTATTGGGCGAAAGTTATTGTCTGCGTGCTTACCGTTATTTCCTTTTGACCAATTTCTGGGGTGATGTTCCTTACTTCCGTGAGGCTGCCAAAGCAGGAATGGAATTAGATATTCCGAAAACGGATAAAAACATTATTTATTCAGGATCGATACAGGATTTAGTTGATATTGAAGAAAGTATGTATTTTTCTGATCAGTTCAGCGATGGTGTTGAACGCATGAACCGCGATTTTGCATTGGGCTTTATTGCCCGTTTAGCATTGTTTCGTGCCGGATATGGCATGACCGCAACCGGACAGATGAAACGTGCCGACGAATATTTGAATGTTCAGACTAACGATAGTTTATCCGTAAAATACACGTACAAAGGCGTTCAGAAAGTGGCTCGTACTTCGGCCGAGTATTATCAGTTAGCCAAGGATTACGCCGAAAAGCTGATTGAATTGAAAGATCGTGAATTGACTGATTATGCCACAATATTTTACAATCAATGTAAATGGAATAAAACCGTAAATGGCGATGTATTGTACGAAATAGCTTTTGGCAGCACCAATGGCGGAGGCGATGTGGGTTGGTGCATTGGCGTACCTGTTTCGGGCGGTGGCTATGGAACCACAACAATTCAAACCGGTTATACACCAACTTACTATTTTATGTTCGATCAAAACGATAAACGTCGTGATGTTTGTATCTCGAGAGTTAGTTATACTTCCGAAACCGATCAGACGGCATTAGGTGTAACCGGTTTAGCTGTTGGAAAATGGAACAGATTGTTACTCAAAACTGCACCCGGAGCTGCTTCATCAAAAGGAACAGGAATTAACTGGCCAATATTGCGCTATGCCGATGTACTTTTAATGTATGCCGAAGCAGAAAACGAATTGAACGGACCAACTACGGCAGCCAAACTAATGTTGAAAAGAGTTCGTAGCAGAGCTTTTGATTCACAGTATCTTGCCGATAAAGTGGATGGTTATGTAAACAATATTGGTGGTAAAGATGATTTCTTTAATGCCTTAGTTGATGAACGTGCATTGGAATTTGGTGGCGAATGCTTGCGAAAATTTGATTTGGTACGTTGGAATATTTATGGTAAAAAAATTATCGAAACCAAAGCTAAACTCGACAACATGGGCAAAGCGGCTCTCGAATTAGAACTTGAAAACCCTGAAGTAGCTAAATATGCAGGATTGGCAAAAAAGATTTATTATGCAAAATCGGTAGATGGTAAAATTACTTTCCTCAACGACTATTATCAACCAACTACCGCCGATCTTGAAGCATGGGTTACAACTTATGGTTCGATAATCGAAATGAACTGGAATTCAGGTTTATACAAAAAGAATACTGATCTTATAACCGGAGCAATTACATACACTACAGCCGATTTTACTGATCGTTGCTGGAGAGGATATAAAGATCCAACCGGTTTATCGGCTGTTCCATATCTTTTGCCTATCAACACACAAACAGTTTCAGCAAGTAATTTCTTAACCAACCTTGGTTACGGTTTAGTATTAACTAATTAATTTCTAACATTATGAGAAATATTTTAAAATTCAATAAATTCATTCTGTACACCGCTTTTATATCCGTCTTTTTCATTGGTTGTGTCGATGAAGAACCACTGGTGCAAGCCGACAGATTGTTTCGTCCCATCATGAAAAAATCCATTGTAAGTGGAAACTGGTTACGATTCGAATGGGACAGGTACAAAGGTGCAATTGGTTATGAACTGGAACTTTCAACCGACACATTCAAAACAATTGAAAGATCGGACAGAACTGACAGCACAGCATTTACATATTCCAATCTTGAATTTGATACCAAATATCAAATCAGATTGCGTTCAGTAGGTGACAGCATTGTAGCTTCGGGCGATACGGTACGTTCTGAATATAACATTATTCATTTAGCTACCATCGATTATCCGACTTATTTAAAAACACCCGAATCGTCGGACATTATTGATAAATCCATTCGTGTAAAATGGAATGTTACCTCATTGGTTTACACACGTTTCGATATAATGGTAAATAAAGACTCGGTTTATAAAAGCGTAGAAATAACACCTGCCGAAAATGCAGCCGGTGAAAAAATTATTTCCGGTTTAATGCCAACAACAACTTATTTTGTAAAAATATACGACGAAAACGGATACAAAGGGAAGAAAGTTGTTAAAACTGTAAGTTCACAGGTTTTCGAAGGTGATGTGGTTGATTTACGCGATTTCTCAGATGAAGTTGCGCTGAATAAACTCACACAACTTTACATCGACAGTCTTGGAACAGTTTATCCCAATGGTTTCAATTTGGTACTTTCCGGAGGAACGAAATATAAAGTGCCCACCATCAATATTCCGGTATCGGTAAATATTGTCACAGGCTTGAGTTTCAAAGGAAAAGCAATTATGGCTGTTAACGGAAGTATTGGTATAAAAGCGGCAACGACCGTACCTTCAATTAAGTTGGAAAAACTGTTTTTCACCGAAGGTACCGATGCCGGTAAACTCCGGACTGATGGTAATTTTGGTGGTACGTACCTGTTCAACCTGAATCAGGCGGATGGAAATGTAAACAATATATTAATTGAAAATTGTGATGTAAAATACAAACGCGGTTCATTCCGCATTCAAACTACAGCCACAGTCGGTTTGTTAACTATCAGCAATAGTGTATTCGACTCGATTGGTGGTTACGGAATTGTAAATCTTGATAATGCAGGAGCTATGGTAACTGATCTTGTGTTAAAAAACTCCACTTTTGCCCATTACGATGGTTATTTATGTCGTAATACAAAATCAACCGGACAACCTAATTCAATCAAAGTGGAAAATATAACCACCTGCTATGCTCCGGCCTCAGGAAGGTATTATTTTGAACTAACTGACAGAACGTATCCGGGTGGAATAATTATCAAGAACTCTATTTTCGGAAGCGTTAAAGATGCAGCCACAACTGTACATGGTTTACGTTCGGCATCGACCAATGTAAGTGTTGAAAATTGTTTCAAAACTTCCGACCTTGTATGGACAATAGCGCCAGGTGCAACAGTTCCTACATATCCTATTGAAACTACAGACCTTGGTAAAACTTCAGCTGAAATATTTGCTGATCCTACGAAGGGCAATTTTAAGGTAACATTAAGTTCGTTAGTTAACAAAGTTGGCGATCCACGTTGGTGGTAAACTATTTCAAAAAAGAATCAGGAAAGTGTAATCAGATAGAAATTACACTTTCCTGATATCCCACAATTCAATTTTTACAAATATTATAATTATACTCTATTTATCCTTCAAAAAATGAAGGATTTAGGGCTTTATTACTCAAAATGAAACAATACCTAACAAAATTATTATTCATTGCACTTGTATCTTCTACGATATTAAGTCCTTGTATGGCAAAGAAATATCCTTATCCGGAGATTTACAAAAATCTTCCTTTCAGCATGTCGAAAGTTGAAAAACCTGTATTCCCTAAATACGTGGTTTCGATTGCCGAATGTGGTGGCATTGGTGATGGAATAACGCTAAACACACAGGCTTTCGCAACGGCAATGAACAAACTTAGTGCAAAGGGTGGTGGAACATTAATTGTACCTTTTGGAGTCTGGTTTACCGGACCCATTGTGTTCCAATCAAATATCAACCTGCATCTCGAAAAAGGAGCATTGATTTTATTCACACCTGATTTCAATGCCTATCCATTGGTTCAAACTTCGTTCGAGGGACTCGAAACACGGAGGTGTCAATCACCCATTTCAGCTAAAAATCTGCAAAATATTGCCATAACCGGCGAAGGTGCCATCAATGGTTCAGGCGAAGCGTGGAGACCCTTGAAAAAAGGGAAAGTAACTGAAAATCATTGGAAAGCAGTGGTTAAATCGGGAGGCGTATTAAAAGCACCTGATTATTGGTTTCCAACTGCTAAATCATTAAAAGGTGAAAAGATGAGTGAACAAAACCTGAATGTACCTCGTCGGGAACTTACTGAATTACAATGGGATTCAATAAAAGATTTTATGCGCCCGGTCATGGTAAGTTTAATCAATTGTAAAAATGTAATGCTACAGGGAGTGCTTTTCGAAAATTCACCCAGCTGGAATATTCATCCGTTAATGTGCGAAAATGTAATTGTGGATGGCGTTTTTGTTCGCAATCCGTCTTTTGCTCAAAATGGTGATGGTTTGGACCTGGAATCGTGTAAAAACGCTCTCGTTATTAATTCAACATTCGATGTTGGTGACGATGCCATCTGTCTGAAATCGGGAAAAGATGCTGAAGGTCGAAAACGCGGACGACCCACCGAGAATGTGATTGTTGACAACTGCACTGTGTTCAAAGGACATGGCGGTTTTGTAGTGGGTAGCGAAATGTCAGGCGGAGTTCGAAACATCTCGGTCTCCA
>JAKLIM010000321.1 GCA_022709605.1 Bacteroidota bacterium
GAAATCGGGTTTGTAAGTATCGGATTCAATGGCGATAGTGTACAAACTCATTTAGTTACTTTTGGTGATTACCATAGGGATATTACTGTAGATGGTGCTATTCCGCAAATGCCTGTTTCGGGCATGTCATTCGATGCGGGCATTGGCGCGTGGTATTCAACTCAAAAATCATACATTGGAGTTTCATATAAACATTTGAATCAACCTAAAGTTAATTGGGGCGAAACAACTGAATTTCAACAAAACGGATTATTGTTTTTTACAACAGGTACTAGTTTCAAGTTGCCTCACTCGAAAATTGTTATCAAACCAAGCACATTATTTAAAACAGATTTTACAACCTGGCAATGTGAATTAACGGCCAGAATGCTGTACGAAGAAAAATATTGGGGTGGTTTGTCATATCGTTTTCAGGATGCTCTGGTATTTCTTGCCGGAATTAATATTGCAGGCGGAGTGTCGATAGGCTATGCTTATGACTTACCAACGTCGCAAATTATAACAGCAAGTTCAGGTTCGCACGAAATTGTTTTTGCTTATAGTTTTGCATATTTGTTTGGAAAAAAAACAACAAAATATAAAAGTATACGTATATTATAATACAAATCAAGAATTTATTTAAAAATAAAATTTCTGTTTTCAAAAAAAATATTGAAAAATGAAAAAAAATCTCTTATTCATATTTATTATTTCGCTCGTAATATCTTCGTGCAATAAACCTGCAGGAGAATTGGTTGGTACATCAACTAAAGCGTTGAAGGCCGGTGGATTTAATGAAAACAATCCTTATGGAATGGTATTTATCAAAAGAGGTTCATTTATGATGGGCGCCAACGATCAATCGTCGATAAGTTCGGGAAATGACAAACCGGTAAATGTAACCGTAGATGCATTTTGGATGGACGAAACCGAAATAACAAATGATGAATACAAGCAATTTATTTATTGGGTACGCGATTCGATAGCGTTAAGGCGCATGATTTTAGAAAATGTAACGGGTTACGAAAAAATTATTAATATAAAAGACAAAGCTGAAATTGCGGATTTATCGCCCGAAGAACTGGAAAAAGTACAATTGAACTGGAAAACAAAAGTTCCATGGAACACGAAGGATACAACTATCAAACGAATTTTGGATTATTTTTATTACGATTATGCGAATCAGCTAACTAAAAAAGTTCAATTTAATCCGTCCAAAATCACGTACAGATATGAATGGATTAACTACGATCAGGCTTCGTTACCGCAAAACAAATTTAACGTAAATACCGGCACCTATTCGGCAAATGCAAAAGTAAGGGTTGATACTTCGTACTTCGATACGAACGGTATGATTGTAAACAGAACGATAGAAAAAAGACTTCAGTCCCGTAAAGATTTGATATCAAGCAGAATAGTAAACATCTATCCTGACACCATGTTGTGGCTTCGCGATTTTCAATACACTTACAACGACCCTAAAATGCAGATGTACTTTTCTGATCCCGGATTTTCGGATTACCCTGTGGTGGGCGTTACCTGGGAACAAGCTCAGGCATTTTGCTATTGGAGAACACACTTGTTGAATAGTGTTTCGAAAGTAAAAACACAGGAATACCGATTGCCTACTGAAGCAGAATGGGAATATGCTGCCCGAGGTGGAAAGTCTCTTAATTTATATCCCTGGAACGGAACGTATGTGCGGGATGCAAAGGGCTGTTATCTAGCCAATTTTAAACCCATTAGAGGAAATTACAATGATGATACCGGTGCTACAACCATGAAGGTTAGTTCTTTTGTCCCCAATGATTTTGGACTGTATGATATGGCCGGAAATGTTGCTGAATGGACTTCATCGGCATATCTTAACTCATCAAACCTTCTAGTGCTCGATATGAATCCAAATTATCAATACAATGCAAAAAAGGATGATTCGGATGTTTTAAAGCGTAAAGTTGTAAAAGGTGGTTCGTGGAAAGACATAGCACATTTTCTGCAATGTGGTGTCCGCACGTATGAATATCAGTACGAAAGCCGTCCGTATATTGGTTTCAGATGTGTTCGTTCATTTAACGGTGAATAAAAAATTTAATATAATTTTAAAGTAAAAGTTATGATTAGTCCGACAAAATTCGACCTCTGGTGGAATTCATATCCTGTAAAACGGGTTTTTGGTGCAATATATAGTTTAGGAGCTTCAATCGTAATTCTTGGCGCTATGTTTAAGATATTACATTTGAACTACGGTGGCGAATTGTTGGCCATTGGTATGACAACAGAAGTCATCGTATTTGCATTGGGCGTTTTTGATAAACCGTTCAAAGAATTTGATTGGGAAAAGGTTTTTGATTTCGAAAATAAGGTCGATCAAAAATTTCAATCCAATATAATTGGTGGAAATGGTCAGAACCAGGTTGTATCAGGTTCGAGCGAAGTTGTTTATAATCAACCAAATAGCGAAGCTGGTTATAATCAACCAAATATTGACACCGACATTTCGAAATTAAATGAAGATTTTAAATCTATTTCAAACACGGCACAGCAACTGTCGAATTTATCATCAGTGTTAGAAGTAACCGAAAACTTTGTGAAAAACATCGAATCAGCCACGCTGGTTACACAAAAATATACGACTACTCAGGATGCGTTAAATAATGAATTAGAGAAATTGCAAACTTCGTACAATGGGATAAACGAAGGCATGACTCTGGCAGAAAAAAGCACCAGTCAATATGCATCAAAAGTGACCGACATGAATAAGAATTTATCATCTATAAATTTGCTTTACGAAATTCAACTTAAAAATATCGACCTGCAATCTGAAGCAATAAATATGCAAACAGAGTCGTTGCAAAAAGTAAGCGATGAGCTTAATTCAGTTACATCGGAAATGATGAAAATAAAATCTGCCACTCAAACTGTAGTTCAAGAAACCGAAAATTTCAGAAACGAAACTACACAATTAACCCGTCAGATTGCTGATTTGAACAAAGTGTACGGCAATATGCTGAATGCTTTATCATAATTTTAAAAAAGTTCAAGAATTTAACACATGAGTGCAGCAAAGAATTGTCCCGAAACGCCCCGACAGCGAATGATTGGAATGATGTATTTAGTTCTGACAGCAATGCTGGCACTGAATGTATCAAGCGAAATATTAAATGGGTTTACGTTGGTTGACAATAGTTTACATACTACCATCGAATCATCGGAAATGCGAAATAACACTCTGTATTCCGATTTTGAGGATTTAAAAAAATTAAACCCTCAAAAAGTAAAAGAATGGTTAGACAAAGCGTTGATTGTTAAACAGAAATCTGACGAACTTTTTACTTATATTGAAGATTTTAAATTTCAAATCATAAAAATTGCAGATAAAGGTGACGCCGATCCGAAAGCAAGAAAAATAAAATCGAGGGACAACCTGGACAGCCCCGGAGTATATGCAATAGCAAAAGGAAATGGAAAAATTCTGAAAAAGAAAATTGACGAATACCGCGATTTGATGTTATCTTATTCGACTGACAATCCCGAAAAACAGAAAATTTATAAAAATATATTTTACACAGGCAGAACAAAAACCGGTCACTCCTGGCAAAGTTCGTTATTCGAAATGATGCCTGTATCGGCTGTAGTTACAATACTAACAAAATATCAGAGTGATATTCGTACTACCGAAGCTGAAATGGTGCAACATCTTAAAAGTCAGACAGACGTTTCCGATTTCCGTGTAAATAAAATTACCGCTTTGGTGGTACCAAATTCGCGCTATGTCATCCGGGGAGGAAAATACAGTGCTCAGATTGTACTTGCAGCTGTGGATTCAACAAAAAAACCTGAATACTACATTGGTGGCACGCAGTTGAGAAATGGAATTTATGATTTAACCTGCGGAAGATCAGGATCTTTTAATTATTCAGGATCTATAAAATTAGCGGGAAATGATGGAACAATCAAATCATATCCGTTCAAGAGCGATTATATTGTGGGTGAACCTTCAGCAACCATTTCGAACGAAGACTTAAACGTGGTTTACAGAGGAATTGATAATAAATTCAGCATTTCGGTTCCGGGTGTGGCTTCCGAAAATGTATCCATAAGGGTTAACGGCGGCACTTTTTCTAAAAATGGTAACGGACGATACATTATAAGGCCAACACAGGACGGAGAAATATCAATTTTAGTTTTCGGAAAAATTGATGGCAAAGAACTTCAAATGGGAGGCGGTTCGTACAGAGTAAAATACCTGCCCGATCCGAAATCGTTTTTACAATATACAGATGCCGGAGGAGTTCTGCGACAAATTTTCGAAGGGAATGTAACCAAAAGATTGTTGATGTCAAGTGGAGTTTCTATTGTTGCAAGTTACGGCCCCGACGAATTGATAAAAGCCAATTTTACGGTTACATCATTTACCATGCAAACTGTTTTCGGGATGATTAACAACAACGGCACGAAATTTAATTCGCGTCAATTATC
>JAKLIM010000322.1 GCA_022709605.1 Bacteroidota bacterium
CGAGTTTGTAACAAACAACTTACCGTTCTGGTTAAAAGATGCCTTCGCTGTTTTAAACCCCAAACCCGAAAATCTCCCTGCCATATTTAAGAATGGCTATGTGATGCTGTATCAAAGAGAAGTACCCGGCATTATTTATTTTGTAAATGATATAATTTCCATTCCATTTCAGTTGTACGATACTTTTGTAATTGAACAAAAATTCGGGTTCAATAAAATTACGCCAAAGTTATTCATTTTTGACAAATTAAAAGGGTATGCCATCACTTTAATTATCGGTGGAGTACTTTTATATCTTATAATTTCAATATATTTATTTTCTCCAGAATATTTTTGGTTGATGGCATGGTCATTAATTACAGTTTTCGGTCTGTTTATGAGCATGTTTTACTCCGAACTGATCGTTCCACTTTTTAATAAGCAAACTCCCTTACCCGAAGGCGAATTAAGAACAGAAATAGAGAAATTTTCTGTTAAAGTAAATTTTAAGCTTAAAAATATCTTTGTCATTGATGGTTCAAAACGATCGACCAAAGCGAATGCCTATTTTACAGGTTTTGGACCTAAAAAACGCATTGTACTATACGATACTTTGATGGATAAAATGACAACCGACGAAATTGTATCGGTATTGGCCCATGAAATCGGGCATTATAAACACAAACATACGCTTAAAAACTTATTAATTTCGCTGCCTACAAGTTTACTTTTATTTTTTTTATTGGGTGTTTTTCTCGACAGCGATGCATTGGCTATAGCTTTAGGAGGTACTACAGCCAATTTTCATTTAAATGTGCTGGCTTTTGGAATTTTATATTCACCTATTTCTTTGGTGTTGGATTTGTTTTCCAATCAGTTATCCCGAAAGTTTGAATATCAGGCTGATAATTTTGCTTCGCTGCACGGCTTTGGAAATCAACTCATTTCGGGACTTAAAAAATTGTCGGCTACCTCTTTGAGCAATTTAATGCCACATCCATTGTATGTGTTTTTTCACTATTCACATCCAACTTTATTCCAAAGAATAACAAATATCGTTCGCGAAAAATAGTAAATGGTAAATTGTAAAATAGTAAATCGAACAATATGCTTTTAGGAATCATGGGTGCCATGCCCGAAGAAATGGATAAAATATTTGCTGCTATCAACGACAAAGAAATTATTGAGCGTGGAAGCCGGATTTATTACAAAGGAAGTTTGTTTGGTCAAAATGTAGTTGCTGTATTTTCGCGGTGGGGAAAAGTGGCTTCGGCTACCACTGCTACCAACATGATTCTTGAATTTAATGTTGATCGAATTATTTTTACGGGTGTTGCAGGAGGTATTTCACCCGATCTGAATGTAGGTGATATCGTTATTGCTCAGCGTCTTTATCAGCACGATATGGATGCACGACCACTGATGAGACGTTTCGAAATACCATTAACCGGAAAAACTTCGTTCGAAATTCCTCAACAAAATATTGACACAATGGCACAGGCGGTGCATAATTTTTTGAAAAACGACAAAACTTTTCGTAAAATTCTGGCCGAACAAGATATTTCGCACCCTAAAATGATTACAGGTGATATTGCAAGTGGCGATTTGTTTATATCAAGTTCAGGGATGAAAAATGCTTTGATAAAAAACTTACCTTCAGTGGTTTGTGCTGAAATGGAAGGCGCAGCTGTAGCGCAGGTTTGCGACGATTATGGTGTACCTTTAATAGTTGTACGGGTAATTTCGGATGCGGCCGACGAAGAAGCACATGTTACGGCAGTAAGTTTTGTGAATCAACATGCAGGCGATTATTCACTTTCAATTTTGAAGGAATATATCGAATTATTGAAAGAATTGTAGAGACAAGGCATAACTTTTATGTTGAAAGTTTGAGGTTTTTCGTTCTTCAGTCTTTAATCTTTATTCTTTGTTCTTTTTTCTAATTAAAAATTAATCTCAAAATATAAATCAATCAATTAATTAATTAACTATTTATTCATTTTTAAAAATTTATGGAGAATAACATTTTCTTTTTAGTTCCGGTTGCGTCCATTGTCGCATTGGGCTTCGCTTATTACTTTTTCAAACAAATGATGAAGGAAAGTGAAGGAACTGACACAATGAAAAAAATTGCATTACATGTACGTACCGGTGCAATGGCTTATTTGAAACAACAATACAAAGTTGTTTTTATCGTATTTGTTGTTTTAGCTGCTATTTTTTCAGTAATGGCTTTTTTCAACCTTCAGAATGGTTGGGTTCCGTTCGCATTTCTTACCGGTGGTTTCTTTTCGGGATTAGCAGGTTTTTTCGGAATGAAAACAGCAACCTATGCGTCTGCTCGTACTGCTCAGGCTGCATCTAATTCGCTAAACAAAGGATTACAAGTTGCATTCCGTTCGGGAGCTGTAATGGGATTAACCGTAGTTGGTCTTGCATTGCTCGACATTTCGGTTTGGTATGTTATTCTTGATAAATTTGCAGACGTAGGTGAATCAAATAAATTGATTTATATTACAACTACAATGTTAACTTTCGGTATGGGTGCTTCAACTCAGGCGTTATTTGCCCGTGTAGGCGGAGGTATTTTTACCAAAGCTGCTGATGTGGGTGCTGACTTGGTAGGTAAAGTGGAAGCCGGAATTCCTGAAGATGATCCTCGTAACCCTGCTACCATTGCTGATAATGTGGGTGATAACGTGGGTGATGTGGCAGGTATGGGCGCTGACCTTTACGAATCGTACGCTGGTTCTATTCTTGCTACAGCTGCATTAGGTGCTTCGGCATTTATTATCAATCCCGAAATGCAATTAAAAGCTGTTTTTGCTCCTATGATAATTGCTGCTGTTGGTGTGGTTCTGTCAATTATTGGTATTTTCCTTGTAAAAACAAAAGAAGGTGCTAAAATGAAAGATTTACTCGGTGCTTTAGGATTAGGTGTAAATGTAAGTTCTGTATTAATCGCAGTTTCTACATTTGGCATTCTTTGGGCATTAGAAATTCAAAACTGGATGGGAATTTCGTTCTCTGTAGTTGCTGGTCTTCTTGCCGGTATTATTATCGGTCAGGCAACTGAATATTATACCTCACAAAGTTACCGTCCAACTCAAAAAGTTGCTGAGAGTTCAAAAACAGGAGCTGCTACTGTGATTATTTCGGGTCTTGGATTGGGTATGCTATCTACAGCAATTCCTGTTATCACTATTGCTTTTGCTATTATATTGGCATTTATGTCTTCACAGTTCGATTTAATGACTATGACATTTACTCCAAACCTCACACTTGGTTTGTATGGAATTGGTATTGCAGCTGTAGGTATGCTTTCTACACTTGGTATCACGTTGGCAACCGATGCTTATGGCCCAATAGCGGATAATGCAGGTGGAAATGCTGAAATGAGCGGATTACCAAAAGAAGTTCGCCAACGTACTGATGCGTTGGATGCACTTGGAAACACAACTGCAGCAACCGGTAAAGGTTTTGCTATTGGTTCGGCAGCGCTTACAGCCCTTGCACTTTTAGCCTCTTATATCGAAGAAATTAAAATTGCGCTTGAACGTATTGCTACTGCTTCAGTTGATGGTTTGGCAAAGGTTGGAACAGAAGTGTTATCGATAGAAGCAATTAAAGCTTCATCATTCGAGGATTTTATGGTTTATTATAATGTAACATTGATGAATCCAATCGTGTTAGTTGGTATTTTTATTGGTGCAATGATGGCTTTTGTATTTTGTGGTCTTACAATGAATGCTGTAGGTCGTGCTGCACAAAGTATGGTTGAGGAAGTACGTCGTCAGTTCCGCGAAATTGCAGGTATCATGGAAGGAAAGGCAGAACCGGATTATGCACGTTGTGTGGAAATTTCGACTAAAGGAGCTCAACGCGAAATGTTGTTACCTTCAATATTAGCAATTGTAACTCCAGTGGTTGTAGGTATTCTCTTAGGAGTTGGAGGTGTTTTAGGACTTCTTATTGGTGGTTTAAGTACCGGTTTTGTATTGGCTGTATTTATGGCCAATGCAGGTGGTGCATGGGACAATGCTAAAAAATATGTTGAAGAAGGCAATTTGGGTGGAAAAGGCTCTGATAATCATAAAGCTACCGTTGTTGGTGATACTGTAGGTGATCCTTTCAAAGATACTTCAGGTCCTTCGTTGAATATTCTTATTAAATTAATGAGCATGGTTTCTATCGTAATGGCCGGATTAACCGTTGCCTGGAGCTTGTTCTAATCAATATTATTTCAATTAAAAACCCGTGTTAACCATGTTGACACGGGTTTTTTTTGCCTTTTATCTGGAAATAAGAAAAGTAATATTTACAATTTTAACGCTGATAATATATCAAAAAGCATAACCCAAATTGAATGAAAGTGGAATTTTTACTCCGTGATTTATTGGGAAAAGATTACCATTCGAATAATGTCCTATTTTAATTTCCGCATTATAATGTCTGTCTTTGCCG
>JAKLIM010000323.1 GCA_022709605.1 Bacteroidota bacterium
TTAATTTCAAAATCTGTTCCCAATACCAGGGGAGCACCATTCCCGGCTTTTAGGGTGTCAGCAAAAGCAATATTGGTCAAAGCCGCAGGTGTATCATTAACTATGTTGACGGTATACGTTAGCTGGTCACCTACATTCACATTTGACTTGTTTACATCTTTGGTTACGCGTAAGTTTCCAGGGGTGGTGATGTAAAGGTTTCGGATCTCATGATAATTAAATCCGCCTCCGGTCGATGCGGCAAATCCTACTTTCAGACTTGGAGGAGGCGCTGTGGTAGTGGTATATGTCAATAACTGAACATAACTTCCGGATGTGCTTGTTTGCCAATAAACAGTTATTACATACGAACCGGTTCCTGTTGGAATGATGGTTATTTTTACTTTTCGGTAAAAGGTTGCATCTGAAGGACGTGTAGATGTCACTGTGTTATAATCAACTGAATTGGTATTATTAGAAGAACTAGTTTGCATTTGAACCGAAGTCAGATATGGATTAGTGGTAGCAGAATTGGAGGTCGTGGCACCGCGCAATGTCACGGAATTAGGACGTAGTGAGGTAAATCCTCCAACTCTTCCTTCTGATGCTACCGCAAAATTGCCATACTCATCAAAGCCAATTCCTAAGTATCCTCCTGTCAATCCGGTCGCAGTTCCCCCGGATGAGTTGGGTGCATAGCCCAGAGAACCTCCATAACCACCTGTGGCAAATGAGGGAATAGTGGCATCGAACAGGAAAACAGAAAAACCATCGGCGCCATTATAACTGTCACTCTTATTTCGCCAAGTTTTATATTCAAACTCCATCACCACTCCTAATGTTGATGGAAATGAAGAATTTACATAGGCATAACCTCTTTGATTTCCTGCAGCCTGTGTTAACCGAAGCCAACCTTCATCAATTGGATCGGCATTACCGGAGGTTAAGGTGGCAACACCTCCGGAAATAATGTCACTTGACAAGGAACTTCCCATAAAGGTTTCCGTAACTGTGAATTGTGCTTTTGTTAAAACCACAAAAAAGAAAATACAAGAAAATATGATTATTAGTTTTTTCATTTTAATTTATAACTATAATACATTGTGTAAATAAATATTTCAATTAACTTCAGAGTAAAAAATTGTGAGCACTAAGTGTAAAAAGCAAATTGTTGCATTGCTATCGGTTTTTAAAGTTATCTTTACTTGATTTTTTTATAATAGGTAGCTATACAAATAATCATTATTTTTTTTCTTAAATAATACCATGGTAATACATAATAATTAATCCTATTTTCTTCTTGATTATCAATGTGTTCAGCATTATTGACTAAAAAACATCCACCCATCATTAAAATTTAGTTGATGTTGTAAAAAAACTCTTCGACGGGTAATTTTCATTCATACTTCATTTGATTCTATTTGGCAATGAGTCTTGTATATTCTAACGCAACTAAAATTCACATATAACTCATTGAAATATATTCAATAACGACTGAAATTCAGATAAATTTCTCTAAATTTCAGTCGCCATTAATTTCTAATCACTCATACCCGACTTAAATTCAGTTTCTGTTGAGTGATTATTATTTGATTTCTTTATTAGTATCAACTTTATTCACCGATTTTTTTCTGAAACAGTTTTAAAGTTTTTCGGCAACCGATTGCAAACCGGGTAGCCTGCATGCATTTCAAAGCTGGCAGTAATGGTTTCACTTCACACAGCTACCTAAATATTGCTGATCTATTAATTTGTATAAAGAAATTACAACTACCATTTAAAGCTTGGGAATGATACCCAATTAATAATGTGTGACATTGAAAAGTTACATAATTTTGCTGATATTTATTGTTGTAATTATTTAACAAAAAAAATTGTTTAAATACGTAGTAAATTTATTATTATATTTTACTATGTATACAGTTTGTAATTTATATATAACTGAATAGTAATGTTTTAGTAGGTTTTTTATTCAAGAAATTACACTGTCTTTATTTATTTATCAAATATTATACCATTTATTTCTCTTATGCATTTCATTAATTTTTGCTTTAGCTGAAAGGTATAATAAATTGTTTTAATTTGCTTTAAATCATAAGTCACTTTTAAGCAAAAGGATTCGCGTTATTAAATAATGTTTAACACAATATTTTATGCCCTTGTATAAGGATTATTGTTATTACTTTCTCGGGGTGAAAAACCGTTATTCATACATTCGTCACCCGGATCACCAATATCAATTGGATTATATGTTGAAGATAAAATCAACGAGATTTCGTTATCAATTGTAATGGATTCAATGCTTGGTGTTTTATAGACTTTCCTGTCTGATTTAATATTTAAGTTTATCGTTTTCATTGTCGTTAGTTTATTGATTTGTGATTGATGTTTGTATTGTGTTCTCTTTTTGTTTTATACAGGATAAGCCTTTTTTGGGGCTTATCCTGTATTTTACATGCATGATTTTAAGTATCAATATCAATTTTTGTCATTGATAAGTAATTTCACCCGGGTGTTTCGTTCACCTTCAGCAATTTCCAGAATATACACACCCGGTGTATTTACCGTAAACGATTGACCGTTTGTTATTTTCGGATACTGATAAATAAGTTTTCCCACCACATCGTACAAATTAACATGAGCCGACTCTTTGATGCCCGTAACCGAAATGCTTCTGCCTTTGGTAGATACCGATAACCCTTCTTTTCCGGTATATAATAAACCGGTTTTGTCGTCGGTGGTCATAAGGATGTAGAATCTGTCGGTAACGCCAATGGCATCATTTTGATAACTGTAACCTTCGGTCGATAACAATTCGGTTTGAACGCCGGTTTCAGTATCCACAAGTACTACCGAGCTGAATCCGGTTGCTTTTTCTGTATTCACCAGTTTAATGGTGTTCAAACCGGTTTTACCTGTTTTTACTTTCAAATTCACCTGCTTGGTGGTCAGTGGCAAGGTTTTCACCGAAATGGAAGAACAAGCTTCAGCCGCCTCGGTATAAATTTGCGGAATGGAAGCATTCGTACTGAACATTTTCAACGCATCGTCCGATTTATTGTATTCGGTCACCGCATCTTCTTTCAACCTGATCAGAGTCTGGTCGGAGTAAGTGCTTTGCGATACCTGAAGATACAATTCGTAAGAAGGTGCCGGAATAGGATGACTCATTACACTTAATCCGGTGTCATCGAAATTCAAAGTCTGACTTGCTGCTGTTGTTTGCAGGAAGAAAGCCGAGAACGGACTCAATGGATAATCAGATTGAGTAGGAACTACATCGTATTTTTTTGGAATCGCATTTTCATTCCAAATATAATATGGAGCTAATTCAGTGGCATAATACAAATTAAAGGTTGATGAATATGGATTTCCGGCCAGGTTCCAACCGTCATTATTAGTACAAGTTATGTTAGCAGTATAATAGGTTTGAACTATGCTCTTATCACAGAAACTAAGCTGTGTATTCGCAGCAGCCTTAAAATCAATAACATGCGAAACCGGAGCCAATCCGCCTGTGATGATATACCCTTTTCCAACAGTAAGTGGCGAAGCAGCACTCTTGAAATACCCACTATTTGTCGGATTAAAGTAACCGGTTGTATTATCCAATGACCTGGCTTCACTGTCGTATTCGGCGATAATGAAGTTGACATTGTCTACTAATTTCGATTCCAAACCACCCCATGTAGCTACAGTGTTAGTACCGGCAACATAAGTATTAGCCGCTGTTACCTCAAACGGGAAGCTGATAAAATCCCAGGTGCCGTCCAACGTTTTACGGGCCATCATAGTGGCTGTTGGCTCTATTGTTACGGTACCACCTGTACAACCACCGCAGTTATTCAACTGTCCGGCAACGCCACTGGTATTTATTTCAAAAACCAATTGATTGTCGATGGTCAAATCACCACAAGCGCTGAGATTACCACCGGGTTTTAAGAACAGCGAATCGGCTGTGATAGTTTCGGGTGTGTTAATTGTTACATCGTCGAACACATAAATCGGGCGATCGTTGTTTGGTGGAGTAGGTGAATCTACCCATGTTTTAGTGGCGCAATCATAGTATTCCCACACTAAATAGTTTGTCCAGTCACCATCAATCTGACTACGCCATGCGCAAGCATTAACGCATTCGTTTACTGCACTGTTCTGCGAACTTCCAACGCCTTGCCCTGCAGCACCTACTACGGTTGGTACACCATTAGCATCTACATTAGTTCCGAAGTTTTGGTTGGGCGATTGGGTAGCAAGCGTTCCCGAAGCTGTGGTTAACTGACCACTTGTAAATAATCCCGCTCCTTCAATGGCATCTGCACATCCATCTCCATCCGAGTCTAAATCTAAATAATCGGGAGTTCCATCATTATCGGTATCTTTTAAAGGACAATTGGTACTGATCATTATTTCAGCATTATCAACAGCATTAATTGAAACATTCGTTCTT
>JAKLIM010000324.1 GCA_022709605.1 Bacteroidota bacterium
TCCTAATTTGTGTACACCAAACCTACCAATACCTTTTTCTCCAATAGGTAACCTTTTATATTTTGGTGAAACTTCATTGTTATGAATTTTTTTTGTTTTAAAATCACTCCCGGGTTCAAGCCATACATTTTCTACAATATCTTTGGTCACCAGTTTTCCGGCTTTATACCCACGAGCTTCCAATTTTCCGGGTTTGTAAATAACCGGCCAAATTATTTTTTTGAAAGGTTCGGCTTTTTGTTTTCCCTGACTTTTGCCGTTTAGGAAAAGCTCAACCACTTCGCAATTGGTGTAACAATGTACTTTGATACTGTCGCCTTCTTTCCCTTCCCAGTTCCAGTGCGGGAAAATGTGAACAGTAGGCACATCTGTCCAGGCAGCTTTGTAAGCATAATAGCCGTCTTTAGGGAAACCGCAAACATCCATAATCCCGAATTGAGAGGCTACACTAGGCCATGCAAATGGTGTTGGTTCACCGCGATAATCGAAACCTGTCCATACAAATAAACCACCAAGGTAGGGATACTTAACTTTGTCCGCCCAATCTTCTCCCGGATAGGGACCCCAACCCGGTTGCCACAAAGTTGAGTTTGAACAAGTCTGTGGCCACCAACTATTATTGTATTCGCCACGTGTCGATACAAAACTTGTTCCCTCGGTACAAAACATAACACGTTCCGGGTGATTCTCTTTATCTTTTACATACGCCAATTGCTTGTCGCCATAATTATATCCTACAACATCCAACACATCGCTGTATCCTCCCTCATTGCGGGCATGGTTCATAGCCGCAGTAACTTTGCGGGTAGGATCAATCTTGTGGGCTGTTTTAACCATTGTTTCCATAATTCGGGCTCCCATTACAGTCCCTTGCATTGCTTCTTCATTCTCCAAGCTCCACATAAATATGGATGGATGGTTTCTGTCTCTGTACAGCATGGTGGATAAATCTTCCAATCCATCTTTGGAACTCGACAAATGGCGATTTTCATCCAGTACCAGCAGACCGATACTGTCGCACATATCGAGTACTTCGGGTGTCGGCATGTGATGCGTACATCTATAGCCATTGCTTCCCATTTCTTTAAGTACTTTCAATTTGTACCAATTTATTTTATCGGGAACAGCAACACCAATGCCTGCAAAATCCTGGTGGTTACAAGTTCCTTTTACCGGGCACAATTTACCATTGAGAAATACACCATTTTTATTAATTTCTACAGTTCGCACTCCCAAAGTAGTTTCGTATGTGTCTATAATACTTCCATTTTCAACAACTTCGGTCAATACTTTATAAAGGTTGGGCGTTTCGGGCGACCAAAGCAACGGTTTTTTAATGGAACCAGTTTGTGATACTTCAGTCTGATCGAATGGAGCAATTGACAACGTAGAAGTTTCGGTATCGAACACAAGCCCTTTTTTATCTACAATTTTTGAAACAAGGGTAATATTTTTAGCAGTTTTGTATTCGTTTTTCAATGTTGTTTTAATATTTACAGTAGCTTCTGCATCCGAAACCGTGGGCGTTGTAACATAAGTACCAAAGCGTGTAACGTAAAGCCTGTCGGTTTTAACAAGCCAAACGTGTCTGTAAATACCACCGCCTTCGTACCACCAACCTTCGGGTTGAGTAGCATCCACTTTCACTAATATTACGTTTCTGCCTTCATTGCCATAACGCAATACATCGCTAAGGTCATAGTTCGAAGGTGTATATCCACTAAGGTGGTTGCCTAAAAGGTGACCATTCACCCAAACGGTGCTATTTCTGAATATACCGTCAAATTCAATGGATATTTTTTTTCCTTTGTCCGATTCCGGTATTTCAAATTCTTTACGGTAAAATCCAATTCCCACTGGCAAATATCCGTTGCCTCCAGGTTGACTTCCCAGTGTATTATCATTAACAAAGGTTTCTTCTATAACCCAATCGTGCGGAAGGTTTACCGCTTTCCAGTCAACAGGGTTAAATGACGTTGAGCTTCTAAAATTGGTATAATCGATAACGGTATCTTTTTTTGTTATAATCGGCACATTAATGTCTGTGATACCGCTCTGACCGACTCTAACAACAAGTTTCATGGCTACGTCGCCTTTGTGGAACTGCCAGTTGAAGTCAAAATTTTCTTTTGCTCTTTTGGCTGGTGATGGGCTTTGAATATCCTGAGCATTCCCAATATTTAAGTTGAATAAAGGTGAAAACATCAATACGATGAATAAGGTTTTCTTAATTCGTTGATTCATAAATCTATTTTTAACGGGATAAATATTTTTTGCTTTAGAACTTTTGCAGTAAAAAAGCTCGTACTTCTCAGGTTTCACCCTGATTTATTCGCTGACTCAAGCCTCACTACTAATTATTATACAAAAAAACAAAATTAATCCTTCATTCAGCGGTCGTAATGTATCACAAATACTACCTAATTGTTATTTCGAAAGGTTTTTGGGGTACCGATAAAATAGTTATAAAAAAACAAACTGCCGGAAAAAATTTTGAATCTTCTTTCCCGGCAGTTCGAATGGTATAAAATCTCCTGCTCTCGCGTGATTTTAATGCGATGGAAGCAGAGAATCAAAATAATTACAGGTTAAAAAAATGGATTTACCACACGATTCAATTTGTTCGGCAGCAAGGGGTTGTGTTTATGTTTAGTCTTTATATCGATATTTTGTCAACCGTTTTTCTCCTTCTTTTTCAATTATTTAGTTGTCTACAGCTTCCTTTAAATCCCGACTGTCTGTAGCAGTCGATATTTGTTTATTATGTCTTAAATAATCTTGCCGTGTAAATAATTCACTTCCAATAAAATTCTTGAAAATACTGATTCTATCCGTACTGTTTATTGTGTGGTTTTGTGTTTTCAATACATCTTCTAATGCGATATTGATAATTTCAAATTTCACTTGTTATTTCGTAGGGTGGTTTCATGTTATTTGAATATTGATAGTATCATTTGATAGTATCAAAGATATACATTTCTTCTGAGACTGCAATACTGCAATTCAATTTATAAAATTACACATAACTACCTAGACAATGGGCATTTGGCGGTCACCGTTGCACGGGATGTTCCAATTGCGCCAACCAGCTGTAGGCAAGGGAACATTCGCTGTACAGCCAATGAACAGAACGTGTAATAGCGGTCGAAGTTTGGTTGAAATATTTTTTTATTATTGATGTCAAACAGAAATCGATGTGTAAAATATATACAATGTTAGAAGTTGTTTTTTATTTTTTTATAGTATCAAATTTATAACTAAATCCAAATGCGACAATAAATGGATTATAGAAATTTTGATGGATGTGATTATAATTTTGAAAACTGCCAAGAGTATTTAAGCTTAAATATGTGAGACTTAAACCACAACTTATTTTATCGAATTCTATATTAGGTTTGATGTATAATGTCGGCTGAGTGATGATGGCCTTCTTATTTACAATCGTATTATCCATCAATAAATTTGGTAAAAATAAACCGGTTTTTGCACCAATACCTAAAGTAAGTATTTTCAAATCAATTAATGACTGTAGCCTTAAATAAAAGTTATGATAATTTCCTGTCCAATCATTCATGGGTAGACTCATTATATCACCACTCATATCAAGGTAATCAATTTTACCATAACTATATCCGGGAAAAAGTCCCAGTCTGAATTTGTTTTTATTTATAAAATAGTTTCCTGCACTTATGTCGTACTCATAATAATCAAATAATTTCATATTTGTTGATAATTGTACTGACGTATTGTCTGAAATACCGTAAGCAATACTACCATTAAATCCCAATGGGAGCAATAATATGCTTGAAAAAGAGATATTAGCATCTGCTTGAATTTGTCCTTTTTCTTTAATTGTAACAGGAGATTGTATAGCTGGCGTATATACAGTGCAACTATTCAAAAACAATATCGTAACCAATGCAGAAACAAATAGAATCCTCCGTTTTTTATCACTCATATCAATCTTTATTTGTGGTGTTAAAAAATATTCATAGCCAACCAATGTCTATGGTGTGTTATTTAGTCGTAATTTAGTCGTTTTTCAATTGTTTAAATGTCAGCCGATTAAATGTAAATTCTCTCGCAAACTTTTGTATAGTCCGAAAGTTGTCAAACCGCTAAAAGTTTATTTTTCTATCTCCTTGTCGCTGTTGAAAAGCATAGAACTTGTCAGTAATTTAATAAGTGTAATTTATTTCTAATGTTTGATTATTAATATCAACATTGTAATATCCTTCAACACCTGTTGCATTTCCCGTTACTGGAGGTATTATTTCGTAATCACCATTCTTGTCTGGATGTTTAGCAAGTTCTTTATTTCTTTTATCTAGATTATGAAAATAAATAAGTCCATCAATATGATTTAAGCGAAAAATGACAGTGGAATCGTTATAATCAATAATTTCATA
>JAKLIM010000325.1 GCA_022709605.1 Bacteroidota bacterium
GGAGAATTATCAGATTCTGACAAGAGCGCATTAATAACAAAATGCACTACAATTCCATATAATAAAGACGCAGAATGCCCATTTTGGTTGAAAACACTTAATTTAGCATTTAATGGAGATCAGGAACTAATTGACCGCATTGAAGTGGTTATAGCCGAAGAAATGGAAACTGTAAAAACAGCCATTGAACAGGCAAAAGCTAAAACAACAGGTAAAACTGCCATGATGTTCGTTGGAGGTTCACGTGCTCACCATTATCAGGAACTTTTTACTGAATTAGGAATGGAAACATTGGTTGCCGGTTACGAATTCGGTCACCGCGATGACTACGAAGGTCGCCGCGTGATTCCAACAATTCAGATTGATGCTGATAGTCGTAACATTGAGGAAATCACCGTATATCCTGATGCTACCCGCTACAAACCCCGCAAGAGTGAAGAAGAATTGGCTCAACTGAAAGAAGCTTTCGACATTGAGTTTAACGAGTACAAGGGTATGATGACCGATATGAAAAAAGGTACATTGGTCATCGATGATTTAAGCCATTTTGAAATGGAAAAATTAATCGAACTTTACAAACCTGATGTGTTCTGCGCCGGAATCAAAGAAAAATATGTAGTTCAGAAAATGGGAATCCCAATGAAACAGCTTCATAACTACGATAATGGTGGTCCTTATGCAGGTTTTGCCGGAGCTATCAACTTCTACAAGGACATTGAAATGATTGCATGCAGCACTATTTTCAAACAAATGAAAGCTCCGTGGGAACGCGAAGAGTTTGTAGAAGCGGAATACGTATTTAATTAGACCCCAAACCCCTAAAGGGGCTTAGAGAAACACCTAAATCCCCTAAAGGGGACTTAAAGACGAAGTTTCTGATAAAAGTTAGAATAATATTAGATAATATAAACTAAAGAACCGAAGTAACTCAGTTCCCCTTTAGGGGTTAGGGGTGGTTCTTTTTAATTTAAGAAATTATGTTACTCAGACATACCACAGCAAAAGAAATAGACAGGAAGGCGTTGACTATCAACCCCGCTAAAACCTGTCAACCGATAGGCGCAATGTATGCTGCATTGGGTATCCACGGATGCTTGCCTCACAGTCATGGTTCGCAAGGTTGTTGCTCATATCACCGCAGTGCGCTGTCGCGTCACTTCCGTGAGCCAATCATGGCCGGAACCAGTTCGTTTTCCGAAGGTTCTTCCGTATTTGGCGGATCAGCTAACCTGGTTACGGCTATCGACACCATGTTCACCGTTTACAAACCCGAAGTGATAGCCGTTCACACCACTTGTTTGTCCGAAACCATTGGCGACGACTTAACTCAAATTGTGTCGAAAGCCAATGACGATGGTCTTGTACCAGACGGGAAACAGGTTATTTATTGTAATACACCAAGTTATGTGGGAACTCATGTAACAGGTTATTCTAATCAGGTAGCTGCTTTTATTAAATTTTTCTCAACTGCTACGCCTAAAAAACGCAACGTGATCAACATTGCAGCAGGTTGGATGGAGCCATCGGATATGCGCGAAATTAAACGCCTGACTCAGGTGATGGAAGCGCGCACTATTTTGTTCCCTGATTTTACCGACGTATTGGATGCCCCACTCGATGGACATTACAAAATGTATCCAAATGGTGGAACTAAAATTTCAGATATGAAATTGACGGGCGACAGTAAATTTACATTAGGGCTTGGACAATCATGCACCGAAGATGCTTGTATTAAGCTCGAAAATAAATGTAAAGTGAAATTCGAAATGCTTGATATCCCGATTGGCTTCAAAGCTACCGACCGTTTCCTTATGTCGTTGAGTCGCCATGCTAATCTGCCAATTCCGGATAGTTTGAGTGATGAACGCGGACGTTTAATCGACTTAATTTCAGATAGTTCAAAATATCTATATGGCAAACGCATTGCACTTTTCGGAGATCCCGATACATTGATTCCATTGACCGAATTCCTTGTAAGTATGGACATGAAACCGGTTTATATCGTTACCGGAACCCCAAGTAAATACTTTGATGCCCGCATGAAAGAAATTTTGAAAGATATACCTGAAGCAAAATTCAAAAGTGGTGAACTGGCCGATATGTTCCAGCTCCACCAATGGATTAAACAGGAAGGTGTTGATTTGCTGATTGGAAACACATACGGAAAATACATTGCCCGTGACGAAAATATTCCATTTGTACGCTTTGGTTTTCCTATTGCCGACCGCCCCGGACACAATTATTTTGCAAAAACCGGTTACGATGGTGGTGCCAATCTGGTAAAACAAATTATGGATGGATTTTTAGATCATTTCGACCGGACATGTCTGGAAGAAAAAGTGGAATGGCAACTTTAATCCTTGAAAATTAATAGATAATAGTTCGAATAATAATTGTCAACTGTCAATTATTTAGAGCGCCGCAAAGTGTTGTTTTTAATTACTGCTTCAATTTTGGCAATGCTTTGCGGTTTTTTTGATTTCGGTTTGTACTTGTGGCTTTGGTTTACACTCCCAGCACTATGCTTGGTTCAATGTGTAGCAACTGGCTTATGGAGCGTGCAACTTTAAGTGTCGGTTCGCTTTTTCCTGTTAAATATTCGCTTACACGCGATGGCGATACTCCTATCTTTTTTGCAAACGCTCGCTGAGTCATATCTTCCTCTTCCAATCGCAAACGAATTACATCGGCAAGTGAAGGCATGGCGATTGGGTAATGGCACTCTTCGTACTCAATCACTATATCACTCATTATTTTTAGCTCTATTGCCTTGTGGTGAGTTTTAGGCATATCGTCTGTTACATAAGGCAACAGCTCTTCTATTCGGGCAAGAGCCGTTTCGTAAACAGCTTTTGTTATTTTTGTTTCCATTATTTTTTTAGCTTTTAAATTGTTTTACAATTTATTTTGTCATATTCGGTATGTGTTCCTACAAATCGGATAAAAATATATTCGTGTACAAACTGAATAACTACCACCAATCTGTATTTGTTACCTTTAATATTAAATACATAACGTTGGTTTCCAACGCTGTCAACACTGTTAAAGTCTTTTATAATGTCGGCAAAACATTTCCACTTAGCGGCAATTGCTGTTTTATACCATTGCTGCAAAGCTATTTCGGAATCTGCGTGCTCGAGATAGAAGTCAGATAATTTTTTGTGTGATACTACATGCATTTAATTTTGTTTTACGTTACAAATATACAAACAATTTTGAAATACGAAACATTTTATTAGCCTCACTTGATATGAAATTCCTCGTCCATAACCAGAACCAATTTATTTAGAAAAAATGGCAAGTGCTTAATAAGTATTTCCTGTTAATTTTTTTAATTCCAATTTCCTACTTTTTGAGTATTCATTACAGTTTTTCCTACCTAAATGTAAGTTTTTAACATGCTTATTTTCTGATTATTAGTGATGAGTAATGGTACTAAAATTATTTTATAAGAACTATTTGTTTGATACAGTTATATTTATCACAAAGACTATTCAAAAATATGTTATAAAACATGTAATGGCACGATAAATGAATACTGCCTATCAGATATTGGTATAAAAAGGAGGAATTATGGCACACATATTAGATGAAAGACAATTGCAGGTTTCTGTTGCCGGAGCGAACGAGCGGACGATAGATTGCAACAAAGCCAGCCTGGCAGGAAGTGTGAGCCAACGAGCCTGTGTGTTTTGCGGGTCACGGGTAGTGCTTTATCCAATTTCAGATGCACTGCACTTAATTCATGGTCCGATTGGTTGTGCGGCTTATACCTGGGATATTCGTGGTTCGCTTTCATCAGGTCCGGAACTTCACCGACTTAGTTTCAGTACCGATTTGCAGGAGCGCGATGTGATTTTTGGAGGTGAAACAAAACTGTATAATGCCGCTCTCGAACTAATCAATGCCCACAAACCCAAAGCAGCATTTATTTATTCTACTTGTATTGTAGGCGTTATTGGTGATGATGTTGAGCGTGCATGTCGCATGCTCGAAGAAGCAATGGGTATTCCTGTTATTGCCGTTCAGGCTCCTGGTTTTCAGGGTTCGAAAAAAGACGGTTATAAAGTGGCTTGCGAATCTATTTTCAAATTGGTTGGGCGCGTAAACAATCCTATTCCGGCAAAAAGCATCAATATTTTGGGCGATTTCAACCTGGCCGGTGAACTCTGGATTTTGTTGGAATATTATAAAAAAATGGGCGTTCACGTAAATGCAACTATTACTGGTGATGGACGGGTGGAAGATATCAGCAATGCGCACAATGCTGCACTCAATGTGGTTCAGTGTTCAGGTTCAATGAATTACCTGGCTAAGCTGATGAAAGATGAATACAACATTCCTTCGATGCGGGTGTCTTATTTTGGAATTGAAGATATGAGTGATGCGCTGTACGAT
>JAKLIM010000326.1 GCA_022709605.1 Bacteroidota bacterium
ATAATTTATAGCTTTACATACGCACAATCTGTTCGTATCAACGAGTTTATGGCTCTGAATGAAGCAACATTGACTGATGAAAATGGTGAATTTTCAGACTGGATAGAGATCTATAACCCTTCAGGAGCTACTGTTAATTTGCAGGGTTGGGCACTGACCGATGACATTACAATGCCCTATAAATGGGTATTTCCGGCCATCACCCTGAAAGCCGGTGAATTTCTGATTGTTTTTGCTTCGTCGAAAGACCGGGCCATTGCCGGAAGTGAACTTCATACAAACTTCAGTTTAAAGGGTTCGGGCGAATATCTTGCGCTTGTGCAGCCTTCAGGCGTTCCGGCAACTGAATTCAAGCCGGCTTATCCGCCTCAAACCAATGGATTTTCTTGCGGATTTTATAATAATAATTACATAGAGTTCAGCAAACCCACTCCGGGGAAAGATAACAGCCTGTCAACAGGAATTGTGATTCCGGTTCCTGTATTCAGCAAAAAACATGGATTTTACGAAAGTCCTTTTCAACTGCAAATTACTTCGGGAATTGCCAATGGAGCAATTTATTATACCACCGATGGTAGTGTCCCTACCAAAACAAACGGAACTCTTTACACTTTGCCCATTAATATTTCTACTACAACAATTGTAAGAGCAATAACAATTGTGGAAGGAGAAAATCCGGGGAAAACAGGCACACAAAGCTATTTGTTTTTGAATAATATAATTCGGCAAAATAATACGCCGGCAGGTTATCCTGCAAACTGGGGCCCTTACACAGCCATTCCGGGTACAGCCATAGCCGATTATGAAATGGACGCAGACCTGATGAAAGATGCAACTTATGCTGCTGCGGTCAAAAAAGCTTTGACAGAACTGCCTACCATTTCGATTGTAACCGATAAATCACATTTATTTTCATCTTCGACCGACCCAAACACCGGTGGTATTTACATTTATACCGGTGCCCCATTAACCACCACAACGTATGAAACTGGTCGTGATTGGGAACGACCGGTTTCGTTCGAGTATTTTGATAAAGATTCTACTTTGCAAATCGATTGTGGCATTCGGCTTCAGGGCGGTCACGGGCGGCGACCCGAGAAATCACCCAAGCATTCCTTTTTGTTGGTGTTCGATAGTAAGTATGGTCCGTCGAAACTAAATTATCCATTATTCGGAAAAAATAGTTGTTCGGAGTTCGAGAATGTGATTTTGCGGGCAGGTTTTGGCAATTCGTGGGTGCATCAGGATAATGCTCAACGCATTAAAGCAACTTATCAGGAAGATATCTGGACCAAAGACACCCAAAGAGCTTTGAAACATCCATCGGGTAATTCAATTTATGCTCATTTATACATCAATGGAATTTACTGGGGAATTTATGCCCCGAGCGAACGCATGGACAAGGAATTCGCTGAGCAGTATATGGGTGGAAATGAGGATGATTACGATGTGATAAAAGATTATGCCGAGGTGTCGGATGGCGATATTCTGGCCTGGAGTAAATTGATGGAAATGGCCAATGCCGGACTCGAAAGCAACGAGAAATATCAACTTGTACAAGGCAAAAATCCGGATGGAACACCAAATTATGCGTCTGAAAGTCTGGTAGATGTGGTGAATTTAGCTGATTACATGTTGATAAATTTTTACAGTGGAAATACCGATTGGGACCATCATAACTGGTCGGCCATGCGAAACCGCCTCAATCCGGGGAAAGGCTTTAAGTTTTTGTGCTGGGATGTCGAAGTAACGCTTGGTTCGGTGAATACAAATGTGTTGGCTGAAAATAACGACAATTGTCCGAGCAGGGTTTATCAGCAATTATTGAAAAATGCTGAATTCAAACGACTTTTTGCAGACAGAATTCAACGTCATTTTTTCAATGATGGTTTGTTAACACCCGATTCGGCTGCGGCGCGCTGGCTCAGTAGAAAGGCCCAAATTGAAAGTCCTATTATTTGTGAATCAGCTCGTTGGGGAGATTATCGACGCGATGTGCATCAATATCAGGCCGGTGGACCATTTTTACTTTACAACAAAGAAAATCATTGGGTTACGCAACAAAATTTCATTTTGAATACTTATTTCCCACAACGTACGGGCAAGTTTATAACTCAGTTAAAAGAGGCCGGTTTGTTCCCGACGGTGGATGCTCCGGTTTTTTATATCAATAGTAAGGCTGCATATCAGCACTTAATAAATGCGGGTGATAAAATATCGATGACCAGCACCAAAGGGACAATTTATTACACCACCAACGGAACTGATCCTGTTGATTGGAACACGGGTACTTTTAACCCCCAGAATGCTATTATATATAGTCAGGCTGTTCCATTGAATAAATCAGTTCATATCATTGCACGCACTTTTTACAACGGTCAGTGGAGTGCAGCCAACAAGCGGTTTTATGTGGTGCCAACCGATTATGCTGATTTGAAAATTACTGAGATTCACTATCATCCGTTGGGCTTAAACCTTATTGACGACAGTGATTTTGAATTTGTTGAAATAAAAAATACAGGTGTATCAACACTGGATGTAGGTGGGTTGAAATTTACTGAAGGAATTGAATACGAGTTTCCAAGCGAAACACAATTGGGTGCCGGTGAATTTATTGTGTTGGCTTCGAACAGCAATAATTTCTTCTCGAGGTATAAATTCCGGCCATTCGACGAGTACAATGGAAAACTTGACAATGCCGGAGAACGATTGGTTTTGCAAACACAGTACAACGAAAAAGTGATCGATTTTAGTTACGGGACAAGCGAAAACTGGCCAACACCGCCCGACGGAACAGGATATTCTCTTGTTCCAGTGGTTTATAATCCAAAAAATAATCAGGCCAATGCATCCGACTGGCGCACATCATACAAAATTGGCGGTTCGCCCGGCACGGATGATATTCCGCTATCGGCTATCCCTGAAATTCCGGTCACTTCGAAAAATGGAGTACTTTTAGCACAGAATTATCCGAATCCGTTTGCTGGAAAGACCTATATCGATTACAGTATTCCTGAAAATGCTTATGTTGAGCTTTCGGTCTATAATTTAACCGGTCAGAAAATTACTACGCTGGTAAATTCAACCCTTTCGGCCGGATTGCATCAGACCGAATGGAACGGATGCGATCGAAACAACAAGCTTGTCCCTGAAGGTATTTATTTCTACCGCATAGTTGTAAAAACAGGAACAGATACAGTTGTTTTGAGCAGAAAAATGGTTGTGAGGTAGTTGATCGTTGGTAGTTGGTAGTAGGTAGTAGGTAGTTGATAATTGATAATTGATAGTAGTTAGTTGATAGTATTAAGAAAATTGTTTAATTTTTTGTTTCTTCAAGAATTCCGAAAAATATATTTAAAAAGCAGCAATAAAATGAGTTTGGATTTAAGCGATTTTTTTCAATCCTTGCCCTCGTTATTCTATATGTCATATACATACAGAATTATTGTTGATGCTTGGGCGCTGTTTCTGCAATTGTGGTTCTATTTATTTATCGGCATTGTTTTTACTTCGTTGTTTCAGGCGTTTATTGATAAACAGAAGTTAAGCGATTGGGTAAAACGAAATCCTCATGTTTCTATTATTGGTGCAGCCGGTTTTGGAGTTATTTCGCCTTTGGGTACTTATGTTTGTATCCCGATGGCGGGTAGTTTATATTCCAAAGGCACACCACTGGGTCCGCTGATGGCGTTTTTGGTTGCTTCGCCCATTCTTAATCCTACAATTTTTATGCTAACCATTGGTGCATTTGGGTATGAGATGGCAATATTACGTTTGGTATCGGGCATATTGTTGGGTGTGATTGCAGGTTATCTTTTTATGTTTTTGGGTAATAAAACAGGTAAAATTCCTGTTGCCGAAGAAAAACCCGCGGGTAAAACAGAACCAACGGTTCAGCGCACTTATCAACAAAAATTCATGAAAGAACTGAAGGGATCGACCCTTTATATGTTGAAGTATTTTTCGATTGCCATTGTTATTGCGGCAGCTATAAAAAATTTGGTAACGACCGAACAGGTAAACTGGATCTTGGGAAACGGTTCGTTTATGTCGGTAGTTTTTGCGGCAGGTGCCGGTATTCCGCTTTATTCGTGCGGTGGTGCTGCCATTCCGGTTTTGTATCAACTGTCCGAAATGGGCATGACGAAAGGGGCTGTGCTTGCCTTTTTTATTTCGGGTCCTTCCACCCGGATTTCTAATCTGGTCATTCTTAGTTCTGTTTTCAATTTCAGGATATTATCACTATATTTGGGGATTGTTTTGGTGGGGGCTGTGGTGATTGGAGTGGTGTATAATATTATTTAGAACAAAGAACAAAGAATAAAGAGCAAAGAATAAAGACTAGATTTGGAAAATAGGAAATTTGGAAAATAGAAAAATAAGAAATTAGAATC